>NZ_VOPZ01000012.1 GCF_010470665.1 Desulfovibrio sp. JC022
TACTTCGTGACCCAAACAAAGTGATACTCAATTTTGTACTTCGTATGACTGCCTCTGCGGTATTCCATACGGAGAATATAAAGCAACTACTAGCTGAAAGCTACCCGGCTGAAGCCGGGGGATTTAACCTTAGAGGCGGACGATTAAAGCTAGTTGCCCTTTATTGAGTTTGGCGTGTCAACGGATAGCAATGTACAGTAGTAAATACCAACAACTTTTTATAAATTATAATACCGAGTACTTGCTTAAAAGATAAGATTCTCCTAATATTATAATCATCGCAACTTTCTCATTATCCCGAGGACAACATGAAGAGAATCATCATCCTTATTTTTCTTTCATTCACAATCCTATCCACATCCGCCCTAGCAAACGAAACTTATACAATTGGAATACCATACCTCAACGCAGAAAAAGGTATCACCCCAAAAATAGAAGCACTCATAAGTGAAATGTATTCTCGTGCCAATTTGTCTATAAAATTTAAATATTTTCCAGGATTACGTGACTTAATATCCGCAAATAACGGGATCACAGATGGTTCTGGAGTACGTACTCTTCAGGCTATAGCACAATACTCCAATCTCACAAACATCACCACCCCCGTTGCGGTTGCAAATTTTTCTTCATTCAGCAAAAACAAGAAAAACATAATCACCACCCCCAAAGATCTCCATAAACTTACTGTGGGTGTTGTCCGCGGAGAAATAACACCCTGCAACATAGCCCACAAATACGCGAAGAAAGCCCATATCGTAAATTCTTACGAAAGCCTCCTGGGATTACTGGAACGAGGCCGGGTGGATGCCATCATAATGGAAAGGACGTTAGCAAGAAAACTGTTCACGAAAAAAAACGCAAAAGGAATAATCGAATCCGAACCATTAGTTTCAAGAAAACTTTATCACATAATAAACAATAAACATGCTCATTTTCTTAAGCCCAAACTGGATAAATCCCTCAGGGGAATGCTCCTTGATGGAACAGCAAAGAAACTCTTTGGGCAATATGAAGACATTATTTTCTCAACTCCTCCGCTCCCCCCAAAAAAGTCAAGGACTACTCAAACAACTCCTCAATGACGCTGTTTTTATCTGCAATAACAGCTAAAGACTATCACTCAGACCAAGAACATATTCAGGAGCAGAATTATCGGCGTGAATTACAACTCAGAAAATTGAAACGATGTCTATGAATCATACAAATAACACCCTACTCGGCAAGCGTCGGTTTCGGTTGCAGAAAAAGCTCTTTCAGCTTTTCGGGATCATCGGAAAGAAGTGCTTTGTCCATACGGATACCTCGATTTGGAGTTTTTCAAACTAAAAATCATGGGGATTCATCAAGCGAAGTGCGCTTTAACCGATAAACCTTTAAAATTTCATTTATCAATACTATGCTAATATTATATGTGTGAATCGGAAACGCAGCTTCCCGGTTGGAAGATAGCCAGCCCCTGTCATTTTCACTAAAAAACTCCAAGAGCTTACAAATTAATCTAGTCCTTGGAGTCCTATACTGTATCAAGTCGCAACTCTTATAACAGCAGTGCTACCTACAAAACTTCATATTCAACGAACGCTCAATCATATTGCCAGAGATGACAGCCTTCCGCCCAAACATCAACCGCGCAAAATTATGCGCCACTTGTGCGGCCCCCGGATCATTCACACTGAAGAAAATTTTATCACCATTGTCTTTTACCATAGCTCCATTCGTCAGCGTGTATAGAACGTTCCCTGACGAATCAACACGCCAAGTCATTTGATCTAAATTACGCTTGTTAGGATCATCAATACGCTTAGCCTCTTCTGCCTGCAACTGGAGCATCTTAGAAATGGACAAAAGCCTTAGTTTATCTTTCCAAACCAAGCTTGAATCAAATTTGAGCTGGCTCTGCTTGATCTTCAGATCAGAAACTTTTGACGCTGTGCCTGCAAATTCCGAGGAAGGCTTACTTTGAATAGGCTCCTTCTTTGAACGCAAGATCTGCAAAGCTACTTTGTCGCCGTTTTCAGCCTTCCATTTCAAAAAAACGTTCCAACGATTGAATGGTATTTGCTGACGCAGCTCCGCACGCTTTTCAGCTATTTCTTTTTTTAAAACTTCAATAGCTTCCGACTTTCTGCCAGCAGCCAAGGCAATCAGACGACTTCGATCTTTGGGCCTCAACTTGCTGTCTCTCCTTAAGGCTTTGATCTTGTCACCCCACTCAGAATTGATCTGTTTCCAGCAGCAATCCTGCTCTTCACGCAAAGCCTCATAAGTTTTTTTTCTGTCAGTTACAGAAACTTTATACTCGGCGTAAAGTTTGCCACGCGGTTTATGTAAAGGCCGGGCTACGTACCTATCTTTATCATTCCCCACGAACTCTATGGGCTTCTGATAGTGGCCGAACTGGGCCTCAAGCTTGGACTTGGTAAAATCACGGTCAAGTCGGCTGGCTTTGATAGCTGTCTTGGAATGACGGTCTTTGATAATACAACCATTCCCGCGCAGCCGAACTTCGATGCCAATACCTGCGAGTGATTTATGAAAAGACTGCCAGCCTTGAGCTTTATCAAGAGCCTTTAAAATAAAACCCTTGCGCTCCTTCACATACGAATCAAAAGACTGCTGACCGGAATGGGCTTCATAAGTTGCAGCCAGGTCGTTATTGCGTTTGGGCTGCAAATCTTTCTGCCTGCCATTGTCCAATTTCAGGCCGAACTTTTGTTCCAGTTCACGGTGCAACCGGTCGCGCTTATGAAAATCCCGGTAAGGCTCGTGTCTGGTCAGTTTCTCCGGGTGAATCATATTGTATGCGATGTGCATGTGCAGATTATTGGTGTTCTTATGCACCCCGCAATGCCGCTGGTGTTCCTCAAAACCCAAAACCTTGGAAAACTCCTGCTCAATCTCTTTAAACTTTTCCTGCGTAAGGACAGACTCATCTTCCGGCCTGAAGGACACGATCAAGTGATAGGTCTTTTCCTTACGGGTTCGTTTATTAAGATCCTGAGTATCGAGCACTTCCTGAATCGCCAGCTCGTAATCATCTCCGGCCCAACACCCAGCACACCATGACATGAGGCTCTTTTCGCCCTTGTGCTTGGCGTCGGCAATATATTGGGCCAGTCTTCGGTAATTGTCGTTTTGCGGCTTACAGGCAACCCTGCGGCTAATCATATAGACCTCACCTTCTGGACTATTTGCCGTTGAGTCTGACCTATTTCTCTAAGCAGCTTCTCAGCCGCTTTTCGATTGTCGTCATCGTCCAGAATCAGCATTTTTAAAAGACCACCCAGACGGCCTTGATCTCCATTAAGCTTCAGAAGCTCCCGGCGGGTCTGTTGATCCGTGCTGCTTCTGATTTCATGGCCCAGACATACCGCCTTGGTAAACGCAGATAGAGACAAACTACACTGCTCTGCGCTTGAACAGATTTGCTCATATTCCTTTTCCGAAACATAGGTTTTGATAACTTTCTTTTTGCTGGGCACGAATCACTTTTCCTCACGATTGTCTTATCAATTGCGTTGAACCGAAGGTGAATAAGCCACCCTCAGTCCAAGGCTGAGCAGGACGTAAGGTACACCGCTTTGAAAAAGTGGGCCTACCTTACCTGTCCTGCCTTCGGACACCATGAGAAACTATGCCATTTTTTGATATTCAGGAAGGAGGTCTTCGAAAATTCATAATCATATCAATTAATAAAACATGGAACCAAACGAAATCAAACAGAATCAAAATTTCTCAAAAAATATCATTCAGTATCAAAAAATATCATAATTCGAACTGCAAATCTCAATACACACACAGTTCTGATTTAAATTACCCCAAAATATAAACCATATACTTTTAACAACTAATATTTTAATAAGTACCTAAACAACGGAAATTTCGTTCCCCTAAAAGAAGCGAGGATGCTGATTTTTCTTAAGCATCCTTGTTTCTTCATATTCTTTCGCAATTAGAAGTTCTTCCTAACAAGCTAGCTCACGCCGGGACAGGGGATTGTGCACGCCCGGTTGATCCATCTCAATCGCTTGACCTTTCTATTTAGAAATTGCCTTCGCATTTCCCGTAAGGTAAACCGGACGAAAGGCCGCAAGCTGGCAACAGCCTGTTGCCAAATTACAAAAAATCACCCAGCAAATAAAAATGGCACAGCTTGTGCCACTTTTGAGAGATAGTCATGGATTACACACAGTTTAAAAAAGCGATCCTCCGCTTTGAGGAAATGCTCCGTAAATACAACGAAGGTTCAGCCGATCTTGACGAGATAACCAAGGACGCTGTTCAGGATTCATTGGTCAAACGTTTTGAATACACGCTGGAACTGGCTTGGAAAAGCTGCAAACGGCACCTGTTTGAAGAAGGATACGTTGAAGTAAAAACCATGGGTCCGAAGCCGATGATGCGCTTCGCTTTCACTGCGGATCTTATCGCCAATGTTGACAACTGGATCGGATACATCAATGCCCGCAATGACACCTCGCACGATTATTCCGGCGACAAGGCAGACGCCATTTTGGATATTGTAGATGATTTCTATGATGATGTGGTCGATCTATACGAGAAGATTTCAAAGGAAACATGGGAATAATGCCGAAAATTGACGTCAGCCCTGCACAGCTGAAAATAATCCTTTCGCTGATTGAAACCCACCTGCCGAACACCACTGTCTGGGCATATGGTTCCCGCGCCACAGGATCTGCCCGCCCGCAGTCAGATCTGGACCTTGTGGCCTTTGCTTCTGCTGATCAGAAAAAAGCAATTTATGCCCTGAAAGAGGCATTTGAAGAAAGTGATCTACCTTTTATAGTTGATCTTTTTGTCTGGAACAGTGTGCCTGATGAGTTTCGGGGGAATGTTGAGCGGGAACGGATTGTTTTGGTGGAGGGCTAACCAGACACTCTCTCCTTTACCTCACGCTTCTCCGCAAGTTCTTTTGCAGGACAAGGTTCATCCATTGATTTCAATGCGGACGTAAAAAATTTTGGGCGACTCAACAGAAACCACGACAGCCTAATAGTCGGAGGATAAATTTCTTCAGTTGGAATTGATTAAGTTTTAACAAACTCATTTGGTATCAATGACTCGACTAAGTTGAAGTCTAGCCTTGATAAGAATTTTAATTTCCCATAAATACATTTGATAGCACGGTTTATATAAACGCTCAAAATACAGGTATTTTATGGAGAACAATATTAAAATTCTGATCATTGAAGACGATGTTATTGATGCACGCTTTATTAGGACCGTTCTGAGCTCAGCAGGCTATGACTCAGATGTAGCACATCACCCAAATGAAGCTCTTGAAGTATTAAATGAGCATTCTTATGATTTAATATTAGTAGACCTAAAAATGAGTGATATGGGCGGAATGCAGATTCTTGAGCTGGTTAAAAGATATTACCCCGCTACAGAAGTCATTATCATTACAGCACATGCGTCCATTGATACCGCCGTGGAAGCAATCAAGTTGGGTGCTTATTCTTATTTTGTAAAAGGGGATCCGGCTCGTAAGCTTATTTCCGACATTAAAGATATTGCCGGACGGAAGACAGAAAAAAACTTTGACAATCCCGCCGAAACTTCAGTGGAATCATCGCGCCTTAAAACCAGAGGAGCAACCTTTACAAGTGTTCTGTTACAAGCAAGAAAAATAGCTTCTGCAAGCATGAACGTCATACTTGTCGGCACACCGGGGACTGGACGAAAGGCTCTGGCGCAGCACATAGGCAAAAGCTCCTCCCCAAAAGACGGCCATGCATACGAAATTGATTTTCCTTTGACGCAGGAGCTGCCCCATCAAACAGCCAAAGACGAACTGGTTAATTATCTGGACCAATACGGAAGCGCAGGTACTTGCATTTTTTTAAATATTGATCAGGCTGATCCTGAAATTCTGTCTGACCTGCTCAGCACTCTAGAAACACACATCCCCCACCATTCTTCAGGAAGGACTGGTATTTCAGTTATTTCAACCAGTACATCGCGATCAATACCTCGCCTCAAAGTCACTTACGGTTCAGAATTGTTTTTTCACTATTGGGGAAGCAAGACCGAACTGCCGGAAATGAAGGAACGCAGAGAAGATTTACCACTCGTAGTTGAAGATTTTATTGAAAAACTAAGCATAAAACAAAATGCTCCCACACCGGAAATTGACAGCAGTTTAATCGAACATATTTCGACAGCTTTTTTTGCACAGGAGTTCGAGGGGTTGGAAACCCTGCTCCAACGTCTCTTTGAGGCATCTTCGGGAGCACCACTCACTTCAAGCTTACTGGAACAGGTTGAAACCGATGACATTCTCTTGCAAAAAGGACAGCTTCTTTTTCCGACTGAACCGTCATCGCTGAAAGAAGCCCGGAAACAGACTGAGCGAGAATTCATCAAAACCATCTATGACCGCAGCGAAAGGAACAAGAGCAAAACAGCTACAGCACTAGGCATATCCGCCCGTCAGCTATATAATATGCTCAAAAAATACAACCTTGAAAAATCATAACTGCAGCAGGTTAATAGTGCCCTCGATGCAATAAAGGAGTACCAATGCTAAACCTTGACCTGAAGACACTGCTGCTTGCCTACGCACTGGTTTCCTTTATGACCGGAGTTGCCTTATTCTGGCTCAAAAACAATTTTGCTGAAGAAAAAGCTCTTTCCTGCTGGGGAGCAGGGAGCCTGCTTACCGGGACTGGTGTGGCTCTTATTGCGATGCGAGCCGAACTTCCTGTTGTGCTGACCATATTTGCAGCGAATGCATCCATTTTTCTGGGACTCTTCACAACATGGAGCGGAATCCGCATATTCAGGAGTAAATCTTCCAAATGGAGAACCATAATATTCATGACCCTGCTGGCTAGCGGAGCTCTTTACTGGGACGCAGCCACAGATCCAAACCTCAAATTTCGCTTCACTATTGCCGTGATTATGATTGGTGCCAGTCAGATTTTTTCCGGAATAGAACTCCGCAAAAGTAAACGTCCCCTACATAAAAAAATTTCCATTGTCTTTTTCGGGTTCGGTATTTTTAATGCATTCTGGATAGTTTTCATGCTCTTTTATTTGAAAAGCAACCTGTTCATGGATGCCTATAACTTTGTTCTATCACTTTACAGCGCGTCAATAATTTACCAGGTGATGTTGACTGCATCCATGGTTCTGCTGCTAAGCAATAGAATTAACGAAAAATTACAGTTCGCCAAGGATGAAGCAGAATCTGCAAATAAGGCTAAAAGTGAATTTCTCGCCAATATGAGTCATGAAATACGCACTCCCATGAATGCGATTATCGGCCTTTCTGAAATGCTGCTCAGCACTGAAAAAGACCGCAGTCGAGTACACGATCTGCAAAGTATCAACTCCTCGTCCAGTTCTTTGCTTGGACTATTAACCGATGTTCTTGATTATTCAAAAATCGAATCAAATGAGATGGAGATAGAAGCAGTTCCATTTTATCTAGATACAATAACCGATTTGGTCCTTGATGTAGCTGTAGGGGCTCTTGCCTCAAAGAGTGTTGAGTTAACTCTGCTGACAGGCAAAGGAATTCCACCCCGACTTGAAGGTGACCCCTTACGCTTGCAGCAAGTTCTTCTTAATCTGGTAAACAATGCGGTTAAATTTACTCCAAAAGGCAGCGTCGCTATTAACATTGAAAATGTCTCCAGAACTGCAGACATTATATTACTTAATTTTACAGTTACTGATACCGGAATCGGAATCAGTCCTGAGATACAAGCGTCTATGTTCTCTCCTTTCACACAGGCTGACACCTCGACCACACGTAAATATGGTGGGACCGGACTGGGGCTGGCTATCAGCGCGCGTCTTGTTGAACTTATGGGGGGCAGGCTTGAGGCCTCCAACTCAGCAAAAAGTGGGAGTACTTTCAGCTTCACCCTACCATTCAAAGCTATTGCTACTGATGTGCAGGAAAAAACTGAATGCTGGAACGGACACAAAGCTATTGTCATGGGTAACAATTCCCAGCAGTGTCAACAGGCTGTAAATCTGCTGCATTCCTTCGGTTTTAAGACCAGCCAGTGCACGGATATTCAGCAGATAGCTTCACTCTTAAAAGCAAACCAATTCTCTGCTTCGTTGGTCATGGTTCCAGATACTGACTTTATCAAGGATCTACCCATAATAAAGAATGAAATTCGTAAATATTTCTCCGCTTCGCAAGCTCCATTTATGCTTTGTTGCACCCCACAGGTAGATACTGAAATATTAGACTTTACAGGGTATGGTGTAACCAAATCACCCATCAGGGCGAAACGTTTATTTCTAGAAATAGCGCACGGACTCGAATTACCGGAAGATCAAATACCATCACGGTTTCGCAAAACAGCACAAGGGAAGATAGTTTTTTCTTCCTGTTCAACCAGAATCTTGCTGGTCGAAGACATTGCGATCAACCGCGAAATAATCGAAAGAATGCTTCAGAGCGTGGGACTGGATGTCGACACTGCCGAAAACGGAGAACAGGCCGTACACAGAGCTTCACAGAACCATTATGACATCGTAATTATGGATATTCAGATGCCGGTGATGGGCGGTTTTGATGCAGCCAAAAAAATCAAGGAAAATACCGGTGAAAATTCACCCATATTTATAGGACTTTCCGCCAACGCCACCCGTAAAAGCATTGCAAGATCCGAGCACGAGGGTTTTGCTGCCTACCTGACAAAACCGGTTACCAAAAGCACGCTCCTTGACTGCCTAGCTAACTGGATTCCAACCCCGCCCCCACCCACGCCCTTAACCAAATACGACTTTGATATTCCCGGAATAGACGTTGAAGCAGCCATGGAAGACTGTCAGGGCAACATGGAATTCTACAAGGCCCAGCTAAAAGATTTTTCTCTGTATATCAAAAAATTACTTATAGATTTAAAGCAGGCTAATGCTGCTGGAGACACAGAGAGAATGATGAATATTCTCCACTCGTTACGCGGGACAGCATCATTGCTGAAAATTATAGATTTTGCACAAACTATAGCCGCGCTTGAGGCAAGCTTATCCTTTGGAAATGAAACAGAAGAAACTATGAACGCTTTATTCAGTGCTGCCGAAAATCTGGAGAGGGTTCTGGCAAAACTGTAATACTATTCTTTAATAATACCAACGGATATCTAATGCGCTTCCATAAATAATGGGAGTGCATTTTTTTATTCATACGAAAATATTATAATTATTTTTTGAGCAATTCTTAAGAAATTTTTTTCATTTTTGTGGAATATAAAAAGCCAACGAGCACCACATTTGAATTATTTTACATCAAACAATCAACCCCGCCATCTGGATGTGAAATTTATTTCAAGAAACAGAGGGCGTGAGCACAAAATGTCACTTTTTGAATTATATTTCCGGTTTAACATAAGTAAATTTATAATAATACTAAGCTTTTAAACAAGAATATTCAGTTGTTAAGGATTGCTTAGCAAGTATATTATTAGGAGAGTTTATAAATGACAATGATCAAGAAAATAAAAGCTGCCATTACAGTGGCTGCCATCGCTGGTACATGTGCAGTTTCCGGTCCGGCTTTTGCCGCTTGGACTTCTGATGCGCCGAACAAACTGGCTGCGAATATTACAGCCGGTGCTGTCACTAATTCAGGTAATGAAGGCATGGTAATCGTCGGGTCGGAAGGTAAAATATACCGCATGTCTCAGGATGCAATGAGGGGAAATGATCCGCAATGGTCCAAAAGAACAACCTCCGTGACCGAAGACTTTGCAGATGCCGCATACGAGACAACTTCTTCGGGATATTTTTGGGCTGTTACGACTACAGGAGAACTTGTCAGCAGCTCCGATGGCTCCGTATGGTCAGTTGTGGGAATAGCTGATCCTGCCAAAGCCGCAATTGCAGGTAAGACTATCGTCGGTCTTACCACATGCGGAGATGGTGCGGCTGACAGCGATATCGTTATTGCGACTCAAGATGGTGTTGTAATTTATTACGATGTCTCTGCCAGCTCTTGGGCTGTAACTGCTGCAGACCTCGCAGGCGAGAACATTGCCACAGCCGGAGTCACCGGTATTAAAGACCTGACCGGGGAAGACGGTAAGGTCGTTGTTTTCGGTAAAGGCGGCGGCAATGGTAACGCCAACAACATGTACACACTGACCCTTGGAAGTGACACTGTTGTCGGTTTCAATGTTGAGAATTGCCCGAACATCAATGATATTTCAATTCAGGCTAAAGGTGCATGGTATGTTGTCGGTGATACAGCCACAGCCGTTAAAGGCGCGCAGGATCTTGACGGATTGACAGCCAACATCACAACAGCAAAGCTTGCGCTCAAACAGACAGACGGAACCACTTCCTATGCCGGAACATCCAATCTGCTTTCAATTGAGTATAACAGTGCTGCCGGTCTTGGCTACATCTCCGGTGCTGAGGGCAGCCTGTTCCGTCTTTCAGGCAGCGAAGTGGTTGCCAAGCCCAGCGGATCGTCCGAAGATCTGAATGATGTAAATCTCGTAATCAATGGTGCAACCAAGAGGGCTTTTGCTTCCGGTAACAACGGTGCATCCATGTACGGATCTGAGTCATACTGGTCTGACATCAGCTCTGTGACCGGACTGCCCGGTTCCGGAACCCCCACTCCCAGATCAATACTGGCTTACGACGCAACATTTTATATGACTGACGGCTCTACAACGAAGCTGTACGCTTCTACTAATCCCAGCTCTTCATGGACTGAAGTATCAACAGGACTCTCAGGTAGTATCAGCCCGGATACATACTCAAAGCTTGTGGCCGGAACAACTTCCAGCGGTGACACTTACGTAGCTGGCACAGGTAGTGATGGCATGAATAATTATGTCCTCGTTTATAAAGTAGGTGATACAACAAACCAACCGGGTGCAGTTAACATAGGTGGGGGAATAGCAACATCTCATTTAGCTGTTGTAAATTACAACAATGAACCGATTTTGTTTAAAGCTGCCAGTACAAACTTTGGAGCAAGGAATCTTGGAACAATTTCATCTTTTATATCTTTTATGGGGGCCGGTAGTGGGCTTAGCGGGGGTGTACAATCCCTTGCCGCATCAACCAATGGTCTTTACGGAATTGATTCAGGCACAAAAACTACTGTTTACGCCCGTGTTACCAACGCTGGTATTGATGATCATTTAGATGTGAGTAAAACCGAAGTAGGTCCGGGATGGACAGCTGCAACCGATATCACCACATATATCGGCACCCTTGGCGGTGCAACAGCGGAGAAATTATTTTCTGTGACCAATGGCGTTGTTCTGGTTACCTCTGATGGCAAGTTACACTTGATCACTGATCAGGCCGGAGCAGATGTAACCAGCAACCAAATACAAATCAAAGCCCTTAACTGCCCAGCAACCGGAATTGATGCTGCGAATAAAATTGGCGATATTTCCGGTTCTGCAACTGACATGACTATAGTAGCCAAACCCGGTGGAGCAGATGGCCCTGGAATCTGGCATTATACTGATAGCGGGGGCTGGGAAAACTATAAAGACCTTGCAGGTACTTTAGGAATCAGCTCTCCATACGGTGTTGCAGCTTCCGGAGCCAAAGTCGTTGTTTATGACTTTGACGAACTAGGCTACTCCGCAGGTAACACCTTCACCGCCGCAGTGCCTAGCGGCGCGCTTCCGGTGGGCACCAAGATCAGCAGCGTCTTCAACGCAACCAAGAGTGAAATCTATGTAGCCGGTCAGGATGGCCTGCTCTACAACGGTACTCGGAAAGCAGGTACTGACTCCATCGTCTGGAAGGAAAAACGCTATAATGATTCATTCTTCGGTGCTAACGACTTCAATAAAGTAAGCGGCGCCGGAGATAAGGTTTTCGTTTCCTACGGAACCACAGGAAGCGGCCTAGCGTGGAAAGACTTGACCGCAACTGAATGGACTGAAATCGGAGTGGATTCAGGAGCCACCGGTACTGTTCTGGACATGCACACTCTTGACAGTTCCACTTTATACTTTGGTACTAGCGGGCGCGGTCTGGTCAAGGGCGTTATGAGTGGTAATCAGATTACCTACACAGAACAAACAAAAGGTACCTCCGGTATGGATATGCCCACTGGTATTAACGCATTGAGTGTTTTGGATGAGAACACACTCTATGCAATTTATAGCGATCATACCGGAAACAGGGCTTATAAATTTGAGTTAGCTTCAGGTGACAGCTGGGTCATCACTGGCATACCCCTGAGCGATGCTCCTGTTCTGAATGATATTATCGCTATTTCCAGCGAGAAAGTATATATCGTAGGTAACAACGGTTACACTGCAATCTATGATGGCAGCTCTGCAATCAAACTGCCTGCAATCACCGGCAACCCTAACCTGATTTCCTGCTGGGCATACGAAGGTTTTCTCTATGCTGCCGACGATGCTGGTAAAGTTCATACTTATAACGTTGAAACCAAGGCATGGTCCACTGAGACTGTCAGGAATGGTGTAGCCCTAGCAGATATCAGCGGTTCTTCCAAAGGCCAGTATATCCTCACAGTAGGTGCGGACAGTACTTCATATCTTGATGAGATCAACTCTTCCGGCGGCGGTTCAAAGAATAACTACGTCAATCCGAACAGCGAAGATACTGCTGTTGTAGATTCCGAGGTTCCGGTAAAAAGAACCCCGGAAGTTCTGACTCAGACTTACGGAACTCCCCCGGAGATGGCTGTTATAAGTGATGTACAGCAATTCACCACCACCGGCGGTGTTGTCAGTGGATCAACTCACACCTTCACTTTCAACTTCACACCGACTGAGAATTTCGCTTTTAACGAAGTAATTCTCTATAAGCTCAAAGCAACCGGAAGCAACCTGACTTACAACCGACTGAGTGCAGCTCCGGCAAGCCCCACTTCCGGTGACTTCTGGATCACCACATCTGTGGGTGGAGCAATAGGCGCAGGTGATACCCTCGCTGCAGGCACCACATATTCTGTCTACTTCGCGCTTGCAGACGGCAGCCAGTATGATGACGACAGCGTGGCCGGTAAGATCACCGACCCGGCAGTTCTCGGCACCACTTCCAGTTCAGGATCCTCCGGTTGTGTCTTCAACCCCGCCCAGACCTTCGGTTTGGAATGGCTGATGCTGGCCTTTGCACCTGTGGCGGCGTTCTTCCGTTGTCGCTTTAAGAAATAAAAATTTAACATGACTAGATAATTAACTGAACAAAGAATAAATCCCTTCTTTACAACTGAAAGAAGGGATTTATTCTTTTGGGTTAAATACAGGGGTAAATTTATTTTATACATAAAAATTATAATTACTTTTTGAGCAATTATTAAGAAATATTTTTCCTATTTGTTAAATCCGGTACCACATGCACCTCCATTTTTTTGAATTATTTTTCACTTAACAAATACCCAAACTTCTAAGTTTGCAAAAAAGTTCAAATAGCGTGTCGTATTAGTTGTAGCACGACATTTTTTGCTATTAATTTCCACTTTGACATGCGGTTACCATAAGCATAGATGTGCCTTTGTATACTGCTCGCAGTAGAACATCAAAATTTTAACTTTTAAGAAATAAAAGTTAGCTTAAAATAAAAGATTCTCTTTTTTGAGGGGATAAATCATGAATCTTGAAATAATGTTCCTTGAAGAGCGCATCGTGCTCGAAGCAGCAGCGGCTGATGTCTTGGTGAATGAGGCTGTGGACGTTGTTGCCGACAATATTGCCGAACCTCAGGCGGACCAAAACACTGATGCGGCTGACAACGCTGACGCACCTCATGCGGATCAAAACGTTGATGGTGCTTCTGACAATACGTCCGAGACCCAACCGGAGCAGGCTGTCAATGAGATGGTCGAAGCCCTTGCCACGCCTGTAGACGTCAGGAAAGAGCTGGTCTTTGTTGACACCAGCGTAGACAATTACGAAGCACTCCTGCAGGACATCGACGAGAGTGTTGAAGTTATACTGCTCAGCGGTGACGGCGACGCCATGTCCGAGATGGTCTCCATCCTTGAAGGCAGAAGCGATCTGGACGCCATCCACATCATCTCCCACGGCGGCGAAGGATTTTTTTCTCTGGGAACAGAAACGATTTCTGCGCAGAATCTGGATGATCATCAGGGTGACCTATCCATCATCGGAGAATCTTTGAACGAAGACGGTGATCTGCTGCTCTACGGCTGTGAAATAGCTACCGGAACAGGGCAGGAGTTTGTCAATGCCGTAGCGGAGCTCACAGGTGCAGACGTAGCCGCTTCCGATGATAATACCGGGGCTGCTGATGCGGGTGGTGACTGGGATCTTGAAGTCTCCACCGGCGAGATTGAAACGGATTCCCCGCTTAGTGATAAAGCTATCGATGATTTTGACGGGGTGCTGGGTAAGAATTTCACAATTGATTTTTCCAACGACTCTGCCATGGGTAGAGATTCCTCTTACAACGCCACATATACGACCAATGGTTTTACGTTCATTTTCGATTCGACAAGACAAGCCGAATCTATTTCCGCAGACAGGGAAAGGTTTGAAACGTCTGCAAATGAAAAAAGAGTAATCATCACAGTAAGTGACGGATCATCATTCGGTTTGTCGTCTTTAGATATTACGAATCACAAACATTACGAAATGCCGTTTGTGATCAAAGGATTGACGACCTCCGGAAACTGGATTTCCATGACCACTGAATCAATAGGTAGTGGTGAGACCAAAACTGTCAATCTGTCCAATTTCAACAGTGTGAAGAAGATTTATATTCAAGACACAAACTACTCTGATTATAATTACTTTTCTCTCGCTCTTGATAATCTGGTTTTCAAGGATGTAAAACACCCCAATACCGCCCCCATCCTCGACAATACAAAATCGCCAACGCTGCCCACAATTTCCGAAGATCTCGGCGCGCCGACCAATGGAAACCAACACATAGGCACGTCCGCATATGCATACTCGATCCTTGATTCCACCGAAACCGCCGGTTCTCTGGACAACTATTATGATGTGGACGACAATGTTAAACGAGGCATAGCCATTACCGGCATCAGCGACAAAGGGACGCTGTATTATACGGTAAACAGCACTGGCGATTGTATATGGAAAGCCTTAAATTCAGGTGATGTGTCAGCAAACTCCGCCTTAATACTTCTGAATTACACCAATACACGAATTTATTTCAAACCCAACAGCGATTTTAACGGAACTATCAACGACGCCATAACCTTCAAGGCCTATGACCGCAGTGCCGGTTATTACAATGGAAGCTTCAAAAATACCAATACAGGTACCGCTTTCTCCTCGGCTTCCGACACTGTTGCCATAGAAATCACCCCGGTGGATGACGCCCCGACCATCAGCACAGCACCCACTGATGTTTCCGTTCTGGAGGATACCGTTTCCGACGTAGACCTCTCCGGCGTCAGCGTGCAGGAAGTTGACGGTGAGGACGTCGTCCTCAAGATTGCTGCAGGTGGAGGAACCTTGACCACGGCAGCCAATGACAGTTCGGTTTCCGGTGTCACCATCAGCGGATCCGGGACAGGCACGCTGTCTCTGGCAGGATCGGTTGCTGATATCAATGCCTATCTGGATAAGATTACCAACATTAAATATAAGAATAACACCCCTGACACCCAAGGGGACAACAGCGACACCCTGAATCTTACGGTCAATGACGGCACCAGCGGGGATGTGGCTCTCAAGACTGTCAATGTGGACATCACAAGTGTTAATGATGCGCCCGAAACCTCCGGAGCATACGACTTTACTGCCATCAATGAAGACACCGCATCCACAGGGGTTCAGGTAAGTACCATTATCGGAGGTCTCACCACTTCCGATGTGGACCTCGATACACTGGGCATTGCCGTGACGGGCACTTCCGGCAACGGTACATGGCAATTCTCCACAGACTCTACAGATGGTGCAAATGGGAACTGGATATCCTTTGCCGACACCCAGACACCTTCACCTAGTAATTCTCTGCTGCTCACTGGGGCAGCATGGGTGCGTTATGTACCGGACGGCAATAATGCAGAAACCTCAAGCATTACTATGCGCGGCTGGGACCAGAGTTCAGGCACGGCCTCAACAGGAACCACTGCCAATTACGCCAACACATCCACAAACGGCAATGACACGGCTTATTCCAGTGGCACAGCCACCGGCTCCATAACAGTGACCGCTGTGAACGACCTGCCCGTGATTGACCTCAATAGTTCCACAGCCGGAACCGACAGCACCGCCACTTTTGCAGCAGGAAGTTCCGGCGTACCCATTGCAGCCGATGCCATAATCAGCGATGCGGATACCGGTGATTTTCTTGAATCCATGACTGTAACCCTGACCTCGCGTCTGGACGGTGATTCCATTGAAAGCTTAGGTCTAGACGTTGCAGCCGCCACGGCGGCCACCAATGCAGGGCTGACCGTAGGTTACACAGCAGATACGGGCATCTTGTCCATTACCGGCTCAGCCAGTGCTTCCGTGTATCAGGCCGTCCTACGGGGAGTGCAGTATTCCAACTCAGATGCAGGGTCGGATATAACCACAGGTAACCGCTCAATAACTGTCATGGTTAATGACGGTGACGGCGATTCCACCGCCCGTACTTCCATAGTGTCAGTTGTAGCGGCCCCGGTTATTGACCTCAACGGAACTGCGGACAACCAAAATCACACAGTCTCTTTCAATGAAGGAGACATGAACGTTTCCTTGGCAGCCAGCACGGCCACCATTATAGAACCGGACGGCGAAAATCTGAACAGGATGACCGTCCAATTGACCAATGCACAGGATGGCGTATCCGAATCCATCACCATGAGTGGTCGCAACAGCGGTGATACAGTGAATGGCATTACCATTACCTATAATTCCGCCACACAGATCACGCTTTCCGGATCTGCCACAGCTGCGAATTATCAGGCACTGCTCCGGGAACTCATCTACAACAACAGCTCGGAAAATCCGGATACCACCACACGCACCGTAGAGGTGGCGGGAAGAGATACAGGTGGCAATACGGGGGCTACGGTCACAACTTCCATCAGTATCACGGCGGTGAATGACAATCCGTCTGCCACAGGTCTTGCCTCTGACGTGACCGTTATCGAAGATGTGGCTTCCAACGTGGACCTTTCGGCTATAACTTTAAAAGATATTGATGCGGGAACAGGAGACATAACTCTGATCCTGACCGCCAGCGCAGGAACTCTTGCAGCCAGCACTGGCGGTAGCGTTACCGTGTCCGGCTCAGGAACAGGTGCGATCACCCTCAGCGGCACGCTTGCCAATGTGGACGCTTTCCTGAACACAGCCTCCAATGTCAAATATACCAGTGCCCTGAATGCGAACGGCAATGATGCAGCCACCTTGACTGTAACAATCAACGATGGAGGCAACACCGGTACAGGCGGCGGTTCGGACGTGACGCTCGGCACCGTGAACATTGATATAACAGCTACACACGATAGTCCTGCTGCAACCAATGTTGATCAGGTGCAAACCTATACTGATGGAGACAGTTCTGTCGCGCTGGATGACATTATTGTCAGTGATCCTGATACCGACGAACAGGTTACCGCAACATTAACTCTTGCGGATATAACTCAGGGCAGTATCAGTACAATCCATAGCGGTAATGAAAGATATGATGCACTAACAGGCATCTGGACCATTACCGGAACCGTTGAGCAAGTTAATACAGCTCTGGCAGCGGCAGCATTCGAGCCGATAAACGGGCTTACTTCCGCTGTTAGCATTACAGTGAATATTCAAGATGGCGGTGAGCACGGAGAAGAAGCCCAGACCGGAACCATCACCTTGAATTATCAGGCTCCTCCGCCTCCGCTGGAACCGGAACCTGAACCTGAACCTGAAACAGATACAGATACAGCCGAGACTCCTGCAACTACCCCGGATCCCATACCGGAACAGGTTCGCAATAATTCTTCAGGAGACAAAACTCCCTCAACAACAGAACCGTCTGATCCTGCCGATTCAGCTGATTCAAATGGCGATTTCGGTAATGAATTTATTGAATCCGAGACTGAAAGAGGTCGAGAAATTTCTATAGATTCCGCCTCAAGCGGAAGAGGAACCGAAGGTAATGGCCCCGCAGGGGCTGACGCAGATCTCAATCAGGTTATAACAGCTCTTGGCAGAGGCAGCGTTTCAGGTGATATGGGCGATGGTCCCGGAGCAGCTGATGTGGATCTCAATCAGGTTCTGCAAGTATTGGACAGTGCCGGAGCATCCATTGATTCCGGCTTCGGCGGACAGGGCGATCCCCTTGGAATTGATGCCAACTCCCTGCTAGATGGAGCAGGCACAAGCACGCCAGCCGGGGATAACGGACCTGCAACAGCAGACACCTCCATTCAGGCACAATCTCGGACTTCTATTACAGATAAAGCCGCTACATCTGTAGCAGCTGGTCCTGAGCAGCCCGCTGGTTCCGACCAGAGTACAGCTATAGCTACTTCAGTACTTGAAACAGCTCAAGGAACCGAGGGACAAAGACTTCATCAGCCCAGTCTCAGCGAGTTGAATAATGCACTATCCGGGCTGTCTTTCAGCTCCAGCACACCAGATTTTACCATTACCTCCCTTGAACATGCCGTTGACACTCTGGCTCAGCTTGCCGGAGAATCAAGACAGTCAGCTAATCCTGCAGCAGGAGATACACTGAATAAGATGACGGACCAGTTGACCGAGATTTGCGAAAAGTGCGCTGAAAATGGACAAAATGTTGATGAGTTGCTACAAAAGCTGGATCAAGCAAAAGCAATGCTTTCAAATTAATAAATTTGGATTGTTTTATATAATTCAAGCTTCTTGAAAAAGGGATTCTATATGCGAAAGAGAGCAGATTTAAAATTAATGTATGTACTCATGGCAGTGACGCTACTTTTGTTCACGGGGTGTGCTCCCAAGAAAAACCCTGAGCAACTACGCGCTTTCAATGTCGAAGGCGATATCAAATTTACTTCTGGAAATGCAGACCTACTGCCTCCGACAGCCGGGAAAACAAAAGTAATAGCATTGCCGACTCTAAGCGGGACTCTTTCACTTGATGATGCAATTGCGTACGCTATGACCCATAACCTTGATGCAGCTGTTTCCAAGGAAGAAGAGAATGTGCAGCGTGAGATGGAAACAGCGGCCATGCTTCGTATGCTGCCTTCTCTGATTGCCAATGCCGAACGTAGCTGGAAGTCCCAGCACGTTCCCAGCAAATCCGTGAACTACTCCACAGGGGAAGAATCCTTAGCCCCATCCATTTCTTCCGAGCTTGAAACCAGTACCGAAAGTGTTGAACTTTCATGGGATTTGCTTGATCTGGCCGTGAACGTCAACCGCTGGAGACAGGCCGGAGACCGGGTTCAGATGCGCAAGTTGCAGATGCAGCGCGTGAAACAAAATCTTGCCCTTGACGTTACCGGAGCTTACCTGCGGGCTGTAGTAGCCAAAGAGGCAGCTAAGCAGGCTGAAACTGTCATGAAATATGCTCTCGAACGTCAGGAGATAATTGAAAAACAGATGGAGATGAATCATATTCCCAAAGTTGATGGTCTGCAGAGCAGTATTGACATCGCGGAACTCATGATCCGTCTCACAAGATATTCAGACGAGTACAAGGCCGCCAAGACCGAACTGGCCAGATTGATGGGCCTTTCCCCCTCCACTCCTTTTGAACTCAAGGGAGTAGATTTTTTAGCGATTCCTGGACCGATCCGCATAGACTCTGAAGATCTTGACCGCGAAGCTCTCCTAAACCGTCCGGAGCTTTTCGAACTAGATCTGGAAGAGAAAATTTCAGCCAAGGAAGCTGAAATATCCATCATGCGCATGTTTCCAGCACTTACTCCTTTTGCGCGTTATCAGCATGATGACAACAAATACCTGACCCGTCATGACTGGTTTGTTTCCGGTCTGCGTCTTTCCTGGGATCTGCTTTCCATTCCGCAATCAAGTGCCGACCACAGCTCAGCACTTGCAAGAAGCAAGTTGATCCAAAAAAGACGAATGAATATGGCTATGGCCGTTCTTACCCAGCTCAGGCTGGCCACGATTGAGTATGACAACTATCTGCGTCAGGTCGAGCAGGCTTATGAACTGGAGAACCTGCGTGAAGAACTTGCCAGAGAAGTTCACTTGCAGGTTGAAAATGGAAGACTCAAAGAAAGCACCCTGCTCAATGCAGACCAGCTCTTTATTGTTGCCCACAGGGCGCGTTTAACAGCTTATGCAAGGCTCATGACTGCCCGTCAGCGCATCCTGAACAGTCTCGGTCGCGATTGGGACGAACATGGTAAAGAGATCGCCTTTACCAGCGATGAACTGTCCGTTCCTCTGACCGCAAAGTAACAATTAAATAATATAAATAAGACCCACACATTGGAGGATGCTGGGAAATGAACCCACGCATTAAATATATTTGTGCTAAAATGCAGACTGCTCTTCTGGCTGTCTGCATTTTGCTGTTTTGCTCAGTCTCAGCTTTTGCGCAGAAACCTGCAACTGGCGAAATCCCCATTGTACTTGCTCCCCGACATGAATCAGTGCTGGCAGCAGAAATTGGTTCAAGGGTAATTAAGATATATAAAGAATTCGGCCAGTCTTTCCGTAAGGGTAATACCCTGATCAGACTGGACAACGGGCCTGCCGAACTTGACGTGCGTAAAGCTCAGGCCCAGCTTGATCGCGCTAGTAAGGAATTTGAGATTACGCAAGATTTGTTCAAAACTAAATCAGTATCCATTCTTGAACTTGAAGAGGCTCGTTCCAAACAGACAGTAGCCACGGTCGACCTTGTCATTGCTAAACAGAAACTTAGTCGCTGCACTGTCCATGCTCCGTTCAGCGGACGGGTTTCCAAACTTGAAATACATACGCATGAATGGGTCGAAGTAGGCCAGCCACTCATTGACATTGTTGATGATTCAGTGCTGCTTGCAAAGTTCCTGCTCCCTTCCTCAATGTATGAGAATGTCAAAATAGACAGTGCAGCCCATGTATCCATTCAGGAAACCGGGAAGTCATACACTGGCAGAATATCTCATATAGGGGCGGAGATTGATCCCTCCAGCCGTTCTTTTGAAGTTTATGCTGAAATAAAAAATACATCCGGAGAATTGCGTGGAGGAATGCGCGGCGCGATCCGGATCATTCCCGAGAATTAAATCATGCAACACGACACTTCTTCTGCCACCGCGCTCAAGGTTGTCAGTCTGCTGCACCAGTTGGTGCTGGAGGCTGTTCTAGCTAAATCCGAACAGGAACTTGTTTTCAGAATGCTCAACCGCAGCATTGGACTTTGCCATTATGATCGGGCGCTTTTTTTTCGTTTTGATTCCTTATCTCCTTCACTAAGTGGAATTTCTGGACAAAGTGAAGTAAACAAGAATTCAGAAAAAGCTGCACAATGGATTTCCATGATCAAGGAGCTGGAATCCAGAAATAAAATCAGCATTATCAGCAAAGATAGTTTTACAAAAAATGCTCTGGAAAGCTGGGAAGATTACATTAAAATAAGCGGCGGAATTTCTGTGCTCTGGATGCCCATACGGGCGTGGGGCAAGACTGTAGGCGGTATCTGGCTTGAGTGCTGGAACGGGAAGACCTGGTCCGAACAGGAAATGAAATTACTTTCCCCTCTTACCATGGGCTACGGCGGCGCCTGGGAAAGATTGCATCCTCAAAGACCTTTTTTCGAAAAATTCAAAGCCCTTGGCAAAAAAAAACGCTCCATGACATTTTGCCTTTTTTTTATAGTCTTGCTCATGTTCTTGCGTCTGCCTTTACGGGTGGTGGCTCCCTGCGAAGTTGTAGCCAAAGAACCACTTGTTGTTACAGCCCCTTTAAACGGGGTTGTGAATGAACTAAAGGTTCGCCCTGGAGATCAAGTTGAAGTAGGGCAACTGTTGTTTGTCTATGACCGCAGGATGGTAGAAAAAGAACTCAACGTGGCCCGGGAGCAAGTACAAATCATAGAATCCAGCCTTGACCGGGCACGAATGCAGGCCTTTGCTGACCCGCGGGCACGGTCCGAGATTAAAATTTTTGAACATAGGCTGAAGCAGGAAAACTCTCGGCTGGATTTAGCCCGCTATAATGTTTCGCGTCTTGAGGTACGCTCGGAAAAAGAGGGAATTGCAGAGATAAGCGATCCCGAAAGATGGCGTGGTCGTCCTGTTTCCATCGGAGAGAGAGTTCTGTCTGTTGTTGATCCGGATAACACCCAGATCAGAATACATATTCCTGAAGATGACAACATGCCCTTTGATTTCAAGCGTCCGGCAAAAATTATGCTTAATGTATTTCCTGAAAAAACAATCCCTGCACTGCTGGATTATGTCGGCAATGAAATATTTTCCAATGCCGATACTCCGGCAGGAGTTCAGGCTGAAGCTGAATGGGTCCAGAAAGAATCTGGAGTTAAGATCGGGTTGAAAGGAACTGCAATCCTGTACGGAGACAAAGTAAGCTTGGGCTATTGGCTGTTCAGGAAGCCGTGGGCTGCATTCAACAGGTTTCTGGGGCTTTAGGATCTTCCCGACTATGACATCTATCATTTCCAGCATGAGCTTTAAATATGCTTGATCAAATTGATCCCGATGCTCCTCTGCCTCTTCTGCGATCCGATCTCGAAATCCTAATCGGTCCACTTTCTATTGACGGAGCACCAACCTACACTGTGCATGATCCGGTAAAACGCCGTTTTGCCAAAGTTCACTGGGCCGAAGCTATGGTGCTTGAGAGGCTACGGACTTCTTCCACCCTCAGTTCTCTGCAAAAAAAACTTGAGCGGGAAACAACAGTACGGGTATCTTTACCGGAATTGAATATGCTTGTAATTCAAGCTGTAAATTCAGGACTGACCGATTCGACTGCTGTTCTCCCGGTTGAAACGCTAATGCAGCAGGTTAAAGCCCGCAGGACCAGCCTCATCAAGTTGCTGGTCAAAAACTATCTATACATCAGGCTTCCTCTTTTCAAACCGGATCTGTTTCTGGATAAAACCCTCGTCATGGCGCGGATTTTTGTTTCTACTCCTGCTTTGTGCATATATATGCTGTCTGGATTGATCGGGTTGATTATTCTCTCTCAGAAATGGGAATTGTACCTCACCACCTTTTCATATTTTTTCAACCCGCTAGGACTGTTCTGGTATGTGCTTTCAATTGTACTGCTAAAAACGATCCATGAATTTTCTCATGCATATACAGCTAAAAGCGCAGGCGTCCGGGTGCCGGTCATGGGGATTGCCTTCATTGTGATGTGGCCTGTTGCATTTTGCGACACGACTGATGCGTGGAAAATAAATGATCGGAAAAAACGGTTCAGAATCGGTGCCGCCGGGGTTGCAACCGAGTTCGTTATCGCCGGACTGGCCCTTTTCGGCTGGGGAATATCGCCGCCGGGAGTGTTTAACAGCATCTGTTTTGTGGTCTCATCGGTCTCTTTTATTTCAACGCTGGCAATAAACCTGAACCCGGCCATGAGTTTTGACGGCTATTATATGCTTATGGATTTATGGGGTATCGACAATTTGCGCAGCAGGGCCTTTAACTGCACCCGCTGGCTGTACAGAAAACACCTCTTTGGCGTCGAACAGCCCAACCCGGAGAAAAGGATCAGCGCCCGCCGCATGACTGGATTTGTGATCTATGCAGCTTATTCATGGATTTACCGGTTGCTGCTTTATCTGGGGATCGCTATATTTGTATACTACAAGTTTACCAAGACACTTGGCCTGACTCTTTTCATTATTGAAATATGGTGGTTTGTGCTTGGTCCTATTTTAAAGGAGGTCAAGGCTTTGTTTGGAATGTTATCCCGTATCCGAATTACACCTGCCATGATTGTGGCTTCCGTTCTGCTTGCCGGAACCGGGCTTTGGGTCGGCCTGCCTCTTGAACGCAGCATAACTCTTCCGGCTATTGTCGTTTCCAAAAATATGCAGATAGTCTATGTTCCTTTTCCCGGAGTTGTGGATCACATTCATGTCAAAAAAGGTGATATTCTGAAAGCAAACGCCCAGATTATAAGCTTTTCTTCAGTTGAACTTGAAACAGAGTTTGCGACCCTTGAAGCGGAATTGGAAATTCTGGAATTACAGAAAGGTGATTTGCAGCTGAATGAAGAAAAAAAAGTCATGTTACCCCAAAAATTAGAAGAAATCGGAAAGATCATGGCTAGACTTGACGGGGTTCGTGATAGGATGAACGAGCTGAAAATTGTTGCTCGGAGCGGCGGAGAAGTTCTCTGGTGGGATGAAACCCTTTACCCGGGAAGACCTGTAAATGAAAAAAGAATTCTAGGGCGTGTAGCCGCCCCAGAAAAAAAAATTGTGCGGGCTTATGTTAATGAAAACAGTCTCTCCGAAATTCCTGTAAATACAATAGGAACATTTCAGCCAATTTCGATGACACCCGAGATTAATGTCATGGTGAAAAGGATCAGTCCGGAACGATCCAGAGACATTGAACACTCAGCTTTGACCTCAATGGCAGAAGGGATGATTCCGGTCGCCCCGGATACATCCGGGCGAATGAAAACCGTCGATGCATGGTATTCAATTGAACTTTCCCCGAATGATAGCTCAAAAGACCTGATGCTAGGGGAGAGCGGCATCGTTCGCCTGAAGACGAAAAATAAATCTCTGCTGATACATTGGGCCCGCATGGTCTATCGTACATTGTTGCGGGAAAGTGGTTTTTGATTTTTACGAACTGATCGTTGGGGTTTCTTATATTGAATAAACCAATCTATCCTTTTAATCATACTAGACATATTTTCCCCATCACGAATTGGCGGCATTATTATCGATAGACAAATATAACTAATTAACATTTTGGGAAACAATCTGATCAACAATGTCACCTTGATACCAAAAACAATACTAAAAACATAGTCCATATATAAATTCATAGACTGCAACAAAATACACATAATTATCGTGATCACAGAAATAAATTCTATAGCATATACATCCTACAAGATCACACCTAATTCCTTCAAAAACACATAAAATCACCCTATCATCACACAGAAGAAAACCAATTACACATGGCTAATTCTATCATTACAAATTCTGCCCCTACTGTTCGAAATCTCATTCCCAGAAACCTTTACATTCCGCCCAAGCATCAACCGCGCAAAATTCTGCGCAACCTGTGTGGCTCCCGGCTCATTCACGCTGAAGAAAATTTTATTGCCGTTATCCTTAACTATGGCTCCATTCTTCAGCGTGTCGAGTACATTTCCAGAAGAATCCACACGCCAAGTCATTTGATTCAAATTGCGTTGATTAGGATCGGTCACGCACTTGGCCTCTTCTGCCTGCAACTGAAGCATCTTGGAAATGGACAAAAGCTTCCGTTTATCTTTCCATGCTAAGCTTGAATCTGATTTGAATTGGCTTTGCTTGATCTTCAGGCTTGAAACTTTTGAGGCTGGGCCAACAAATTCTAGGGAAGGCTGATTTTGAGTCGGCTCCTTCTTTGAACGCAAAATCTGCAAAGCTGTTTCATCGCCATTTTCAGCCTTCCATTTCAAGAAATCATTCCAGCGATTGAAAGGTGTTTGCTGCCGCAACTCCGCATTAACCATATGGCAAGACAGGAACATATTCCAAAGCTATACAAGAAAGAACTTATGAGAGACATTGAGATGTTCCCAAAAATGCAAAACAAAAAACTTGAACTCGCAAACCATGTTCAAGAAATAGGATTGAAAAGAGCAGTCGCAATTCCCGAAAATTTGAGCAAGAAGAACTAAAGACCGCACAATCGATAAAAAAATGCTAAAGGATGGCCCCTCTGCACAATTTTTAACACAGATAAACTCATCAAAAGACAAGTAGAATCAAGGAAATACATATAAGCTTAGAAAGTGCGTATCCATCATCAGTAACCTTTCAGTGACAGCTGGGGCCATTGTAGCCATATTTGGAATAAATGCTTGGAGGAAAGAGATTCAATACAAAAGGAATTCCGAACTTGCCGAAAAATCTCTATTTTTAATTTATGAGGCAAGGACTGCAATTAAAGCGATCAGGAATTCATTTTCATCTGGCATTGAATATGCTAGTCGAAAAATAAATGATGATGAAGATCCAAAAGCGAAAAGGGCTTTGGACATGTCATATGTTGTGTTTTCTCGTATCGATAAACAGAGTGAGCTATTCAATGAAATTCGCACAACACGACAACGATGCAGAGTATTATTTGGGGAAGCAGAGCTTGAATGTTTTGACGATGTGTTTGATATTATCAGAGAGATACAAATAGCCACTAGAAAGCTGGCGCGTCGGTACTGGCCTAAAAATCCTGAGATATTATCCCCCGAGAAAAAGGAAGCCTTTTATGATGAAATGTATGCGTTGGAAGACATCATTTGGGAGACAACTGATGATGAAATAAGTAAAAAATGCAATGCATTATCGAAAAAGCAGAAGAATCATTTCGAAAATTTATTTCTCCACCAGCCCCATATCAAGAACTTAGAGGGATGTATGAAAAATTCAACCAGCAGATTCAGTCAAATATTTCTGGCAAATTTAAAAAAATCCCCCAAAACCGGGAGAGGACCGGGAGAGATCGGAAAAACAAAAAGTAAAAGGGTGCTAGACTAAACGTCTAACACCCTGTATTTACTGTGGTAGGCCACCAAGGACTTGAACCTTGAACCAACGGATTAAGAGTCCGCTGCTCTACCAATTGAGCCAGTGACCCGTGTCGTGAGAAAAGGATTTAGATATATTCACTGCGGATGTCAATCGGTTTTTCATTTTTTTATTTAAAAAAGGCAACTAAATGCGTTTTAAGCTAATTTGTTTAATTTTATTGAGTTTCATTTCGACCCTTGCGCTTATCTGTCCGCAAACGGCTGTTAGTGCCCAGAATCAGAATCCCAATCTTGATACCAAATGGAAGCTGTACAGTCTTACCAAGGATGATCAAAAACTGGCCGGGCTAAAAACCAATATTCTGGCCGGATTGATGCTTGAACCCAAAAACGGCTGGTACACATACTCCCACAATCCGGGCAAACTGGGCCAGCCAACCACTCTTAAGGTCACCCTTACCCCGGATAACACAATTCTTCCCGCCATCTATCTTCCGGGTAAACTCAAGGATGATCCCTTTAACAAAGGGAAAAAAGTTGCCACTTACTCAGAGCCGACCCCGATTCTGGTTCCGGTGCCGCCAGCACTAAAATCATTTACCCTCAAAGCCAAGCTCTCTTTGCTCATGTGTTCCAAGACAGCCTGCCAACCTTTTAAGACTGACCTCAGCTTCTTCGGCATGGCTGTTTCCCCGGACAAACTGCCGCAGGCCAGCCTGCAACCGTGGTGGCCGGAATTTGCGAAAATGCGCAAAGGTGCCAAGACCATCAAAATTTCTCTGAAAGATATTGCTTCCAAAGTTGAAGGAAAAAATGCGGCAAAGACCACCAAAATCCAGCCGCAAAAGACCGCCCCGCCCGTTCAAAACATGGCGAAAGACAAGACGGAAGCCACATTCTCTTTTGATTCACTCAAGCCCCGCTCTTTTACTCCGGGCCTTGAAGTTACCGACCTGACGACCGCGATTTTGTTTGGATTGCTGGCAGGATTCCTGCTCAACTTCATGCCCTGCGTACTTCCGGTGATCAGCCTGAAGCTCTCCACCCTGCTCGCCGGGGCCGGACATAAAAGCGCGGAAGAACAAAAACGCAGTTTCCGGGAACACAATATTTTCTTTGCGCTGGGCATTCTTCTCTATTTCGGGATTCTCAGCGGAATTCTCGGTATAACCGGAATGGCTTGGGGACAAATTTTCCAGAAACCCCCGGTAGTTATCGGGCTGACCGGGGTTGTCTTTGCGCTTAGCCTTAGTTTGTTCGGGCTGTTTAACCTGCCCATCGTGGATCTAAAGCTCGGTTCAGAAAACAGCGGACCACGCAGGCAGGCCCTTTTTACCGGGGTTCTCGCTACCCTGCTGGCAACACCGTGCAGCGGACCGTTCCTCGGTGGCGTGCTCGGCTGGGCCATGGTGCAGCAACATTATGTGATCAGCTCAGTATTCTTAAGCGTAGGTGCAGGCATGGCCTTGCCTTATATATTGATGGCCTTCTTCCCGGCACTGGCGACACGTTTTCCCAAACCCGGAGCATGGACTATCTGGATCGAACGGGCCGCAGGATTTTTCCTTGCCGGAACCTGCATCTACCTGTTCAGCATCCTGCCTGAAGATATGTACATCCCGACTATGATCTTTATGTGGTTCACCGCTGTGGGCGCGTGGATGTGGGGGCTTTCTTCCGGCACTGATAAAAAATCATCCATGTACCTGCTGCGAATCGCTGCGTTGGCAATATGCATAACTACCGGATTCTGGGCCGCGACTCCGCAGGAACGTACCGCCCACTGGATCAGCTTTGAGCAGAAAGATTTTACCGAACGAATCGGACAGGAAGCCATGCTGGTGGAATTCACCGCTGACTGGTGCCCCTCCTGCAAAGTGCTGGAACAGACCGTGCTGACCCCGTCCAATCTGAACCGCTGGCAGGAAAAGCACAACCTGACCTTCATCAAGGTCGACCTCACCGCCCCGGACAAGGTGGCAGATGAATTTCTGCGCGCACTGGGCAGCCGCTCCATCCCGCTGGCAGCTATCTTCAAACCCGGAGAGGATTCGTCGTCGCCCACAGTAATTCGCGACCTGTACACCACCGGGCAGATGGATGAAGCTTTATCGCAAACACTGAAGTAAGGAAAACATATGCACAACGATTCATCATCACACGGATTTTTCAGTTGGAACGAACTGCTTACAACCGACCTTGAAGCGGCCAAGAGATTCTATGGAGATCTTCTGGGCTGGACATTTAAGGAGTCAAAAACAATTTACGGCGATACCTACCTGACAGCCTTCAAAGACGGACGCTTGGCAGCAGGAATGATGATTAAGCCCGCTGATACTCCTGAGCACATTAAAGGCTGCTGGGACCCGTATATCACTGTGGACGATGTGGATGCATCAGCCGCACAGGTTGAGAAGTCCGGCGGTAAAGTAATGCTTGCGCCAACAAAAATTGAAAATGTCGGGCGATTCTGCGTAATTCAGGACCCGCAAGGAATTTATTTGAATCTCATCACCTATGACAAAAAAGACTAACTAAGGATTTTCGTTTGAACACAACTATCTTGTATATTTTTTCCGGCCTTCCGGGATCAGGAAAAAGTACACTGGCCCAAGGGGTGAGTTCCGAATTGAACTGTGCCTATCTCAGGATAGATACAATAGAGCAAGCAATACGCGACCTCTGCAACTTCAAAGTCGAAGGCGAGGGATACCGCCTTGCTTATCGGGTTGCCTCAGATAATCTTAAAGGTGGCATGAGTATTATCGCCGATTCCTGCAACCCCATTGAATTGACCCGCACTGAATGGCAAGATGTTGCTATTAATGCAGGTGCTGAATTTATTAATATTGAAGTTATCTGCTCCGACAAAACAGAACATAAAAAGCGGGTTGAAAACCGCCCTTCGCCCATAAAGGGATTAAAACTACCCACATGGGAACAGGTTGGGCAACGAGAATACCACCCTTGGCAGTCAGACAGAATTATACTTGATACGGCTGGCAAAACCCAGAATGAAAGCCTTCAAGAGCTGATTCTCTCGATTAAAGAGTGGCGCACTAAAATTTAGGTGTATGCTGCCCTTTACGACTGTGCCGCAGTCAGTTATCACGTGGCTCAACAGCAACATTAAAACTACATATATAAAGGAAGCGCATGCTCAACTTTCAAATATTTATCCCCACCCGCATTGTTTTCGGTCCCGGTAAACTTGCAGAACTGGGAACCCTGCCCCTGCCCAAAGGCAAAAAAGCCATGGTCGTCATCGGTGAATCCGGGGCCATGATTGAGAACGGCTATCTCGATAAAGTACAGGTCGCACTTGCCAAGCAGGATGTTTCCACCGTTGTTTTTGATAATATTTCCCCCAACCCGAAATCAGATCAGGTTGACGAGGCCGCGAAAATCGCCCGCGAAAAAGAAATCGACTTCATCGTAGCCCTTGGCGGCGGCTCCACCATTGATGCTTCCAAAGCCATCGCCCTTTTGACCACCAATGTCGGCAAATGCTGGGATTACATGCAGGCCGGTTCCGGCGGCGGAGTTAACCCTGAGAACCCGGCAGCACCGCTCATCGCCATCCCCACCACAGCAGGCACAGGCACCGAAGCGGACCAGTGGGCAGTGATCAACAAATCCGGTGGTATTGAAAAAATCAGCCTCGGTAATGATTCCACTTTCCCCGCAATTTCCATCGTTGACCCCGAACTCATGGTCAGCGTCCCTGCGCGCACCACCGCCTACACCGGCATCGATGCATTTTTCCATGCAGTGGAGACCTTCCTTTCCACCGCGCACCAGCCCATGAGCGACATGCTGGCTCTGGAAGCAGTACACCTGAGCAGCCATTACCTGCCCATGGCAATTGCCGAAGGCGACAACATCGAAGCCCGCACAGTCATGGCTTGGGCCAGCACCGCCGCAGGCATGTGCGAAACCCTTTCGCGCTGCATTTCCCAGCATTCTCTTGAGCATGCTTTGAGTGCAAAATATCCTGAATTGCCGCACGGTCTCGGCCTTGCCAAACTTTCCGTGCCCTATTTTAAACGTTTGATCCCGGAAAGCCCGGAACGTTTCGAAGATCTGGCCATGGCTATGGGTTACGATACCCAACAGTTTGACGAAAACATGCGTGCTACCGTTTTTCTTGAAGGTTTGCGTTCCCTGCTCGAACGGGCCGGATTCAACGATGAATCCCTCAAGGATTACGGAGCAAAAGAAGAAGACGTTGCCGAACTGGTGGATATCGCCGAGCAGACCATGGGCAAGCTTTTCGAGTTCACCCCCGCGAAGATGGAACGCGAAGATCTCGAATGCATCATGTCCGAAGCTATTGCGGGATAAAGAATCTCTCCGAGGGCCAAAGGGGGAAACTTTTGGGAAAAGTTTCCCCCTTTGGATTCCCCCTTCAAAACTTTTTAATAGGCTTCGCGCTGCAGACTTGGAAACTATGACTTTCAATTGAAAGATACTAATTTCTAACTAACTGCTGATTGACATTGTCGGCTGGTCTTTTATAAGTATAACCACAGACAATTAAAGAATTTTGGTAAGATCAAAAGTGTAGGTAGATGGGGATCGGAGGAATATACCGCACAATGACTAAAAAGCAGAAAGCAATAGTTCAATGCCCGTTTTGCGACAGCAACCGCTTATATTTCAGGCGGGGGCTGGTTTCTGACGTGCTTATTTCCCTGCTCGTCCCGGTCAGGTCTTATACCTGTGGCTCATGCAGCCGCAGCTTCCGCCGTTACGGCAATTACTTTACCAGCAAGCAGGCTTTGATCCATATTTTCGGTACGCTGGCAATTCTCGCCTTTATCAATCCGCAACTGCTGCTCCCGGAAAGCTGGCTGCTCAAAGAAGAGCCACAAATGGCCGCCCCTGCTGAACAGAAAGAAATTGAAATCATTGAAGCAGAGCCGGAGAACGAACTTCCCCTGCTGTCCATGGCTATTGCCAATGCCACCAATAGTTCGGTTATTGTTGAAAACGGGACTGTTGCCATTGCAGCCGTAAACGGCACCGCGAATGCGAGATTAAGCAACGCAACGCAGGTCAACGCCACTTCGAAAACAATTCTGGCCTTCAACGGCACAGAAGTAGAAAACGCGACTTCTTCAGCTAAAGCTGTAGCAGAAGTCTTAAAACCCAAAGAAGAAAAACACGGCTTACAGGAAGGCAAACTAAAGTCCATCTATTTCAAGGAAGTGGACAGTAAAACCAGAATCAGTCTGGATCTCGGTGGTTCGCCCCTGTCCTACACATCATTTTTCCTGAAAGATCCCAACCGCCTAGTGGTAGATATTCAAGGTAAATGGGATTACTTCGGACCTACCGTCCTCAAGCCGGAGAATCCCATCTTCTCAAGATTCAGGATCGGCATCTACGACGATAAAATCCGCATGGTTATGGACCTCAAAGGCCAGACCCCGGCCCCGGTCATCACCAAGACCGCAAGCGGACTTGATATTGATGTGAAGTAATATTTATTAAGACTAAGACAGAATTAAATCCTCCGAAACCGTTTGGTTTCGGGGGATTTTTTAATTGGTTGGCGTAGCCCGCAGTGATAGGCTAAACTAGCTCGAAAACTTCCAGATAATATTCATGCAATTAATAATTTTGAATCTTTAAATGGAGACGAATATGAATCACCCTGTCATCAAAGACCTTAACTTCCGCTATGCCTGCAAAAAATACGATGCAGCCAAACGCATTCCAAACGACAAAATGGCAATAATCAAAGAAGCTCTGCGCATGTCACCTTCGTCGGTCAATTCACAACCGTGGAAGTTTATTATCATTGAAAGCGATGAAGCTAAGAGCCGTTTTCACGATACATTCGCCAATAAATTTGAGTTCAACCAGCACCACGCTAAGGCGGCATCACATATTATTTTATTTGCTTACAATCCCTACTTCACAGAAAAACAATACAAAAAAGTTGTAGATGCCGAGGTCAAATCAGGCCATCTGCCTGCGGATAAGTATGACGAGATGATGGAAAAAGGCATGTTCTTTGCCGGACTGAATACCGATGAAACCGGATTCAACGGCTGCTGGACCAAAGCCCAGACATACCTAGCACTGGGCAATACCATGCATACGGTTGCAAGGCTGGGAATCGATTCCACTCCCATGGAAGGCGTTGATTCTGAACTTATCGGTAAAATATTCAAACAAGAACTTGGCGGATACGTATGCGAAACAGCACTGGCACTGGGATATCATCTGGAAGGCGGGGATTACAACCACGGTCAGCCTAAAGCAAGGCTGGCACTGGAAGATGTAATCACTGTGCTGTAATCTATTGTTTTAATAATATATAAAAAAAAGAAGTTGCGCAGGGCAAAAAACTACGCAACTTCTTATTTCATGCATATTGACCTGTCTACAGCTTCACCCCTTATCTTAATCCTCAACAAAAACATTTTACACGAGGATTTTAGATGAGCATACGTGCGCACGCACCGAACTTAATGCTACCGGATTCTGCTAAAGGGATCATGCTGGCCTTGGTGGCAAATGCCATGTTTGTTACTGTCGGGGTTTGTGTCCGACAAATCAGTGATAACATCGATGTTTTCCAGATACTGCTCTTTCGGCAACTGGTCTTCATCACAGTCTTGTCACCATCAATATATAAAAACTTAGACACCCTGCTCCGCCCGCGCATGCTGAAACTTCATGCTTTACGCATAGGCGGGGCTTTCTTTGCCTTGTTGCTGGGCTTTGTCACCGTAAGCAACCTTCCTCTTGCCGAGGCCACGGCTCTGGGATTCAGCAAAGTGCTTTTCGTAGCACTCTTTGCCAGATTTCTTTTGAACGAAGCAATAGGCAAATCACGGCTGACCACGATTGTTACTGGCTTTGCAGGCGTTATGCTGGTGGTTCAACCTTCACTGGAAAATATGACTTTCCTGTATACCCTGACCGGACTTGGGTCAGCTGTTGCTGCGGCAGTAGCGGTCTTTTGCGTGAAAAAAATAATTCACGTGGAATCAAAAACAAATTTGCTGGTTTATCAGGCTTTCTTTGTAGGCCTGCTGACCCTGCTCCCCAGCATTATCTACTGGAAATGGCCCACTGCGTTTGAACTGGCAATCCTGATATTTATCGGCCTGATCTCATCTGCAGCCCAATGGATCAGCGTAACCGCATACTCATATGGTGAGGCCAATGTGATTTCAAATGTTGAGTACACAAAAATGATCTACTCAATTTTTCTGGGCTACTTCTTTTTTGCGGAACTGCCCGACGCCCTGTCTGTCGCAGGAGTTATGATCATCCTCGCCAGCGCGTTTATCCCACAGCTATTGAAAAAAAGAACCATGCGAAGACAAACAGCCCTTCAACTCAAGTAAAAAAACGGTGCTCAGGTTACAACTACCTGCGCACCGTTTCTTACTTTTAAATCAGGGCCCCCTACTCAATACAAATAATATCGTAATCATCCCCGGTGATGCATTCCGGCCCGTCAGCGGTGATTTCAAAGGTATTTTCCACCCCGACCATGCCTATGCCGGGGATGCCCTGCTTCGGCTCAAGGGCGAAGACCATGCCTTCTTCCACGGGCAGGTCAAAACCCTTGGCAATGGGCGGAAAGCCGTCCACGGTAAGGCCGATGCCGTGCCCGATGAATGGAACCTTGCATTCGCCGATGCCCATGAAACCTTCGCTAAAGCCTTCCTTCTCAACCTGTTCCATTACCTTGGCGTAAACTTCGCTGACAAGGGTTCCGGGCATGAGATGATCAGCGGCAAGGGCCTGCATATCCTGACAGAAATACTGGGCATCCAGCACTTCCTTGGGGATGGAACTCTTGGGACCGGACCAATAAACTTGAGTCTTGTCGGTGTGGTAGCCCTGCATGACAAACCCGCAATCCACGGAAAGGGGCGCGCCCTCCTTCCAGAATTTATCGCCGCTGCCCATAAATGGTGAAGCCGGATGCACACCGCGCAGCCCAAGCGGACCGTTGAATGAACTGGGATAGATCCCGGAATCCCCGGCGGAAATATGCCCGAGAAAAATTTCCTCGTTAAATGTCTGCATACGCATGTGACCCTCGTGCCCCAACTCGAAAAAGATATTCCAGAGATATTTCGCAATCTCCATCTCACTCATGCCCGTTTCGAGCAGCTCCGGCAGAATCTCAAACAACGCAGTATGGTGCAGGTGTCCCACTTCGCGCATGATTTCCAGTTCCCATTCGGATTTCACAGCACGGGACAGAGCCAGCACCTTGTCGCCGGGAACAAATTTATATTCAGACATACGGGAAGTAAGCATCTCACCGAGCTGCCAGGTAAGTCCGGCGGTCTCTGCGCCCATCACTTCGGTCAATGGCTGGCCCAACTCTTTGGCAAGAGGGGCGAGGTCTTTAAAGGATCTGAAGCTGACGATATTTTTCATGGCACTTTCAATGTTTGCCCGATCGCAGGACTTACGCACAAAGAGGATCGGCTCACCTTCCAGCGGAAGCCACACTGCACCGTTGACAAAGGAGCCGGAGAGGTAATAAATCTGCAAACGCGAAAAGCAGAGCATGCCCCCTGCCTGCGGAGCTACTTGCGGCAGGAAACGACGGCACTTTGCCCAGCGGGCTTCAAGTTCACTGCGCGGAACAACTACGTTGGATTCCAGATCAGACATGAGATTTACTCCTTGGATGTATCGAGTTCATATAAAAAGGATTCTTGAGAAAATAAAAACCCGCTAGCCGGGTAAAAGAGAACTTTGCAAGTAACCGTGCTTTACTGTAGCATGCTGGAATTAATCGCCCGGAGAGATCTGAATATGCTTATATTTGACGAAAAAAAAGTAGCCGCACTTCTTGATGAGGTCAAGGTCATAGCCGTAATCGGCGCGGTGGATAAACCCGGACGTCCAGTGGACAGGGTCTGCCGCTATATGATTGACGCGGGCTACGAGGTCATCCCCGTGCACCCCAAAAGAGAAAATGTATGGGGCCTTAAGACATACAAATCAGTTAAGGACATCCCCGTTCCGGTCGATATGGTTAACCTGTTCAGGGCTTCCCAGTTCTGCGCGGACCATGCCCGCGAGGTACTTGAGCTTGAAACCATACCCAAGTGCTTCTGGATGCAGGAAGGAATTTTCAGCCCTGAGGCGCGTGAACTGCTCTCCGGCAAAGATATCACAGTAATTGAAGACCGTTGCATAATGATTGACCATAAAAATTTAGCAGGCAAAATATAATGAGTAAGGCTTTTGAATGCCAGATGTGCGGCCATTGCTGCCAGGGCGAAGGCGGCATCATCATGACCGCAAAGGACCGCAATCGTCTCGCCGATCATCTCGGCATCACCGAACAGGAACTGATTGAAAAACACAGCGAAACCGTAAATGGAAAAATCCGCCTCCAATCAGGCGAAGACGGGTACTGTGTATTTTATAATGAAGGCTGCGGTATTCATCCCGGTCGCCCGGATATCTGTCGTGCCTGGCCTTTTTTCCGGGGCAACCTTGTGGATGAAATGAGCTGGGAAATGATTCAGGATTACTGCCCCGGCGTTAACAAAGAAGCCGGACACTCCAAATTCGTAGAAGAAGGCAAGGAATACATCCGCGCCGAGGGACTGCGCCAGCACGATCCCGATGTTGCACCCAACGCACTTATCACTGAAGATTAAAAATTTGATATGAACACAAGACAGGCACAGAGCATTCTAAAAGTCGGCCCCAACGCCAGCGAAGAGGACATCAAACGTTCTTTTCGTAAGCTGGCGTTCAGCATGCACCCGGACTTGAACCCCAGCCCTGATGCCGCCAAGAAATTCCGCCAACTGAACGAAGCATACGTTTTTCTCAAGAACGTAACAGGCAACACAAGTAACGGAAAAACTTCGGAAAAACGTTCATACACCCACCAGAACACAAGCAAAGCGCAGACAGACCGCAAGACCGCACGCGAAGGTGCCAGCGCATATCGGGCACAGCAATCCAAAGCCAAAACCGAGGCTCGCAGCAACGGAACCTCCAACGCCCAGCAAAGCCGTTATTTTTTCCAGAAAGAAGAAGACGTACTTAAGGACATATTAAATGATCCTTTTGCCCGGCAGGTTTTCGAGGATATCTACAGCCAGATCAGCAAGGACAAACCTTTCCAGAAACCCAGCGCCCCGGTCAAAGAACGTAAGCTGAATGTCAACTGGGGAGACAAGACCGCCTCGGTGGATGTTTCATCCGGTCTGGGCTCAGGGGTCAAGTCATGGTTTAAAGGCCAGCTTGACGATGAACAGACCGTGTATTTCCCGGTTTCAGCCCTGCATCCCGGTCGCACCGTACGCATCACCCTGCAACAGGGCATCCGCAAAAAGAGCAAAACCCTTGAGATAACCCTGCCCCGCGATTTCGTCATAGGGCGTCCTATCCGCTTAAAAGGGCAAGGCAGAAAACTCGGTCCCTTCAAGGGCGATCTTTACTTACGAATTCTGGCAAAATAATTTTTTCATACTCTGCTACTTTCTTTTTTTGAAAAAAAATTACCCTATTTACATTTTCACTTGTTTTCCTTCGCTTTTTTGACTAGCTCCTATAGTTAGAACAGAACCGTAATGTACTGCCCGTACAGGCAGCCATTCTTCCGGGTTCAACTCTGCATTCGGAAAATATACCCTCATTAAAGTTACAGACTTCTGCGGTTCAATAAGTATTTAACAAACACAAGGGGGCCCATCTCATGCTGGCTATTCTTGACTACAAGGCCGGAAACCAGACCAGTGTGCAGCGCGCACTGAACAAACTCGGCATTCCAAACCAGATCACCGCCGACAAGGAAGTCCTGTCCAATGCTACAGGCATCATCTTCCCCGGCGTCGGAGCTGCCGGTCAGGCTATGGATGAACTCACATCCGGCGGACTGGACGAATTGCTTAAAGAACTCGTACAGCAGAAAAAACCGCTGCTCGGTATCTGCGTCGGATGTCAGATCCTTCTGGATTACAGCGAAGAAAACGACACCAAGGCTCTTTCCGTAATTCCCGGTGAATGCCGTCTCTTCAACCCTTCATGGGAAGATTATGAAGGCGTGCCCATCCGTGTGCCTCACATGGGCTGGAACACCATCGAACTCAAGCAGGATTGCGTTCTCTTCAAAGATATCGATCCTGAAGCACATTTTTACTTCGTACACAGCTACTACCCGGCTCCCGAAGAAAAACACATCATCGGTGAAACCACTTATGGTCGTCCCTTCTGTTCCCTGCACGGGCGTGAAGGCCTCTGGGCTGTACAATTCCACCCCGAAAAAAGTGGTAATCCCGGCCTGAAGCTGCTTTCAAATTTCTATGAATACTGCAAGGAGGCTTCCGATGCTTAGTAAAAGAATCATCCCCTGCCTCGATGTACGGAACGGAATTCTCACCAAGGGTATCAAGTTCAAAGGCAACGTTGATATCGGTGATCCAGTTGAGACCGCCCGCCTGTACTACGAGCAGGGTGCGGACGAAATCGTATTCTACGACATCACCGCCTCTTCCGAAGGACGCGGAATTTTCCTTGATGTGGTTGAGCGTGTTGCTTCCGAGATCTTCATCCCCTTTTCCGTAGGCGGTGGCATCAACTCCGTACAGGATATGCGCGACGTATTGCTCGCAGGAGCGGAAAAGGTTTCCGTAAACTCCGGTGCGGTCAAAAATCCCGACATCATCAGCGAAGGTGCCGCAGCGTTCGGTTCTCAGTGCATCGTACTCGGCATGGACGTTAAACGGGTTGAAAAATCCGAGAAGATTCCTTCCGGCTTTGAAATCGTCATCAACGGCGGCCGCAAGTACATGGGGATTGATGCTCTCGAATGGGCGAAGACCGGCGAAGCACTCGGAGCAGGCGAAATCTGCCTCAACTCCATTGACGCGGACGGCGTTAAAACCGGGTACGATCTTGAGCTGACCCGTCTCGTATCTGAAAGCGTACACATTCCCGTTATCGCTTCCGGCGGTGCAGGCAATCCGCAGCACATGGTCGAGGCCGTAACCGAGGGCCGCGCCACTGCCGCGCTCATCGCCTCCATCGTTCACTACGGTGACTACACCATCCCGCAGCTCAAAGAACACATGGCATCGAAAGGTGTACGGGTTCGTAGCAGCTGGTAAATTAAAATTTAAAGGCGAAGTTGATTTCTCAGCTTCGCCTTTTTTTATTTACTCAAAAACTCTTCTACAAATTTTAGATACGGCTCAATCCCGCATGGAACATCGTCCGGCCATTGGAATGGTTGGCCTTGCTCCTCTGTGGCTGTCTTTGGGATCATTTCAGCCAGCTTCATGTAGTCAGACGGGTCATCAATAATCTGCTCCTCCGGCAGGAAATAGCTGCTTCCATTGTCGCGGGAACTGATTACCGGGACTCCGCAGGCCAACGCTTCGAGTACGGAGTTGGAACAGGCATCATAAAATGACGGGAGTACGAAAACATCGGAACGCCCGTAAAGAGCAGGCATGTCTTCCACTTTCCCAAGAAAACGCACCCGCCCGGCAACGCCCAGTTCTTTGGCAAGCTTTATGTACTTGGACGGATTGCGCCCGCCGGCCACTTGCAGATGGTAATTTTCAGGCAGTTCGGCAAGGGCTTTGATCAGGACCGAAACACCCTTGAGCGCAAAATTTGTTGTCGCAGTGGAGATGAGGACATCTTTCTCTGACAGGGAAAATTCTGCACGGGAGAAATTCCTTTCCTCTTGCGAGAAAGGGCTGAATAACGACAAATCCGGCTTATTGTAGATGACATCAATTTTGCGTCCGGCAAGGGAAGGATGGGAATCAACCATCCAGTCACGCACCCGGTGCGAAACGCAAACCATGCGGCAATCAGAAGCAGCCTGTTTGCGCTCAATATATTTGATGATCAAATTGACCAGCGCAGTACGACGGCGAAACATCTTGAAAGAACGAGCAAAGCCTTTAGGCCACGCCCGTTGCGACAGGGACCAGAAAGATTCCAACGGCCCGCCGCCAATGCGCAACATATCCTGATTCAAGGATTTACCGAGACTTATGGTCAGGTCGTAATTACCATTCTTGCGCGCCTTTTCAGCAGCCAGCACAAACCAGAGCAACTTCCCGGCCCGGCAGAATCCATAACGCCCCACGTTGATGATATTCACACCCTGCGGCGGTTCATCTTCAGCCCGCGCACAGATAAAATCAACGGAATATCCGGAATCGGTAAGGGCTGCACTCAAATTGTATCCAAAACGCTCCACCCCGCCGTAGCGGCCAAAACGGGGCAAAATCAGGGCTATTCTTTTCATGTTCATCTATATTTAATGTATCTGGTTACTCACAAAATCGTCAGACTATTGAGAAAGTGCCAGATGCTAGGCGCAAGAAAAATACTGGAACGAAGCGTATTAAGCATACGTGAGTTTCAGTATTTCTCGCAGCAACGACGCAGATGGTGCTTTATCAGCAGTCTGATCCCTTGCGGGCTTTTATTTATATTGATACTCGCAACCATGTCTGGCAGCGTAAAAGCCGCCTGAAACTAAAATTCCGAGTTGAAATCGTTGTAACGGACGGGGATGTTATTCGGAAACAACCGTCTTGCCAAGGAAAACGCTCACACAGGAGAATATAAGTGCCGTTTTATACCCAACCGCTTGATATGCAGATATTCATTCTGGTCAACCAGATATTCCGCAAGCACTGGATGGACATAGCAATGCCTCTGCTTTCCTCCGCAGCCCTGCTCTGGACCATTATCGCGGTAGTCACTATTTTCGGAGTCTGGAAAAAAGGTCCAAAATTTCTAGTCATTATCCTGCTAATCTCCGCCACCATGGGGCTGGCCGACTTTTCCACCAACATGATCAAAAAATCCATAGGCAGGGTCCGCCCGCTCAATTCCATTGCCCTGACCTATTTCAAAGAAGACGGAATCTGGCAACGCAGACCGCTGGATTACCAGCAGACCAAAGAACGCGGCAATTCCTACCCTTCCGCCCATGCTGCAAACTCCATGGCCTTCGCGGTCATGCTCATGTTCTTTTTCCGCCAACTGCGCCCGTGGATGCTCTTCCTGCCCATCGGGGTCGGTTATTCTCGCCTCTATCTGGGAAAGCATTTCCCTACTGACGTCATGGCAGGCTGGGCCTTTGGGGCCTGCATCGCCATTTCAGTCTGGCTGCTTTGGAGTTATTGGCTGAAATTTAAGTTGCCGGAAAAATATAGGCCTTAAAAACTGAATCCCCCTTGGAAAATTCCGAGGGGGATTTAGTTACTTGACTGCAAAGATTGGTGCGGAAACAATCTACTGGTTATACCATATGCTCAGGTTCCATGTGTTTGCATCCTTTTGATAAAACATGTGCCTATTCACTTTAGTAATAGGAACAGGAGCCTTAATATCCAGCCTGATAAACGAGGAACTACACATTACGGTTCTAACATCACACGTTCCGGCAGCTTGACCTTGATTGCCAAACATTGTGCCTAGAAAAAAACCTATCCCCAAAACAAACGCGAGTACTGCGACCCGCAACGCTTTCGTTTTCATTGCCCTGCTCCTTGATTGACTGTTTCTCCTACTTACAATGGTACATAAAAAACAACCTTTGCTCCATACATTAAAAAATCGACTTGATCCGTAAGGACCAAGTCGATTTTTTATTTGAAGGATGGGGTGATGAAAAATTACCGGGCTGGCTAAAAAAGTTGTTACCCACAAGACAATTTACAATAAAATTTTCAGCCAGCTCCGGTTAGAAATATTTGTCCGGGATTCCCGGGGATGCGTGGAATCCCGGACACATTGGAAGGAAGGAGTTTTCAACTAGATTCCCGGAACCGGAAACCTTGAGCAGAAAGATTCAATTTCCGACCGGGTGGTGACGGCCAGATTTTTGTCTTCAGGATTTTGGAGGATGGTGGTCATCCAACCCGCCAATTTGACCATATCGGACTCCTTCATGCCGCGGGAGGTGGCTGCGGGAGTACCGATCCTGATACCGCTGGGCTTCAGGGGCGGATTGGGGTCATCGGGGACGATCTGTTTGTTGGTAGTGATAGCAACCTCATCGAGCAGTTCTTCGGCAACTTTGCCATTGATGCCGTAGCTCTTCTCGGTATCGAGAACCATCATGTGATTGTCTGTTCCTCCGGTGACTAGGGAGGCACCGGATTTCAGCAGTTCATCCGCCAATGTTTTTGCATTAAGCAGCACCTGCCTGCCGTATTCCTTGAATTCCGGCTCAAGTGCTTTTTTGAGGGTAACCGCGATACCGGCAATGGTGTTCATGTGCGGTCCGCCCTGCAAACCGGGGAAGACGGCTTTATCGATCTTGGGCGCGAATTCCTTTTTGCAAAGGATCATTCCGCCACGGGGACCGCGCAGGGACTTGTGGGAGGTAGAAGTGACAACATCAAAGCCGAAGTCAAAGGGATTGCGGATGACATCGGCTGCAATGAGACCGCCGTAGTGCGAGGCATCGGTCATGGTGATAGCCCCAACTTCGTCGGCAATCTTCTTGAAGGCGGCGTAATCCAGATCGCGGGGATAAGAGGTGTATCCGCAAAGGATCATTTTCGGCTTGTGTTCAAGGGCGGTTTTGCGCAGCTCGTCAAAATCAATCGCACCGTCAACCGGATCAGTTTTGTAGCGGATGAAATTAAAAAGCTTGCCCATGAAGGAAACCGGGGCACCGTGAGTGAGGTGCCCGCCATGGGAGAGATCCATGGCCAGAATAGTATCGCCGGGTTCAAGAAGGCCGAGATATACAGCCTGGTTCATGGGAGAACCGGAGAGCGGCTGTACATTAGCGTGCTCACAACGAAAGACCTGCTTTGCCCGCTCACGGGCAATGTCTTCGATAGTATCAGTGAATTCCTGACCGCCGTAGTAACGTCTGCCGGGGTAACCTTCGGAGTATTTGTTGGTAAAAACACTGCCGAGGGTGCAGAGAACTTCGGGGTAGGTGTAATTTTCAGAAGGGATCAGCTCAATACCGACTTTCTGACGGGATTCCTCGCCTGAAAGTGCATTGAAAATGTCGGGGTCATTTGATTGGAGAAGATTTCGATATTCCTGCATGGGCACTCCTTGTAGATCGCCTCATGAAGAGGCAAGGAAGCACGTCTTGAAAAAGACGAGGCCCAGGCGAGCGGCAGGTAAAATAAATTCCGTGTTTCCCTGTGGTTAATTCCACATTACATCGCCAGTTGCACGGAATGTGTGTTCAAAAACTGACCTATAACTAGCAACAGATTCAGCCTCTGTAAACAAGTTTTTCAACTTGTGCTTAAATTTCCGGTTCACCAAGCTTGTAGCGTATGCGCAGGACACCGTCATCAAAGCTGTGTGAAACCATCTTGAATTCACCTATTTCATTGGATTTTTCAACATGCTCACCAATACAGGGACAGGCATCAAAATCACCGATATTTACCACCCGCACCTCGGTCACTCCTTCAGGAAGACGGGTCAGATTGAAGCGTTCATCGGCCTCTTTAAGACTGATCATCTGTTCAGTCACAATCAATTCTGAAGAAATCGCTTCGTTAACACCCTGCTCGATCTCACCAGCTTCAACGTCAGTCAACCCGCGCTCGAACTTATAATCGCACTTGGATTTCTTCTTGTTGATATGCGCACTGAAACAGCGGTCACAATCAAACTTACGTACCATCACCTGATTCAAAATATGCTCCGCAGAATGCATACGGGGCTGGTAGTGTTTTGCCATGTTTGGAAGTTCCTTTTTTATTCGTTAAATTACTTACTCCCTAACGTATTCCAATTGGACGTATAGCTCAAGCTCCCGAAAAACAGCATCTAACTCCGGCACAATAACTGCCCAAAAAACAAAAAAAACCGGAACCACGACCTTAATTCAGATCACAGCTCCGGTTTAATTCTTTACAATTTAAATGAAAACCTAGAAAAACCTGCGCTTCACAAATCCAACCACACCAAGCCCACCGAGCATGAGAAATGCGGCACCCGGAATGGGGGTCGGGGCAACATTGGAGATATTGGTAACCTTCAAATCTACTGCTGCAACCTGAGTATAGGACCAATTATCTTCCACATTGTAAGCGGCTTCATATACCTGCTGCACAGTTGAACCGATGGCGAGATCTGTAAAACTATCCCCCCAACCATTCATATACACTGATGAATAATCATTTCCAGTGTATGCATAATAATTGTGCTTACCATCCTTCAAGTATGCATTAGTATTGGATCCATAACCATTCAGCGTACCTGAAAACAAAGAACTGTAATAAGATTTATTTACAGTTTTAGTCTTTCCGTTGTTCTGCGTATAGTATCCGGTCCGATCAGTATCGATTTCAATCACATACCTCACAGTATCGCCGATGGATAACCCGGCTGCACTGGCCAACCCGCCACCATCACTGATGGCACCAACAGTACCTTCAAGGGTATAATAATAAGATGAAGCAAAAGCCTGTGCCGGGAGAACAAAAATAACCAGCAAAGCCAGAATGCTTAAAATATTCTTCATTAGGATCACCTCCACCGATTTTCCTAGACTGAAAATAACCTCTGTACAAAATTCAGTCAAGAAATCCCGGAAAAACCGTATCAGGTCTACGGTAAGCCAACCTGTTAATATTTCGAAACTTTAAACATGTGTCAAAAAACACATATAAATATATTATGTATTATCAACAAAAAAACAAGTGCTCATTGCCATAATACCGACAGCTGCCAGCTGCATTTATTTAGTCAAGCAAGGTCAATGCCAGAAACAGATGGCGCAAAAAATCCCGGCTGAAAAACTTCAGCCGGGACTCTGATGCAAACTTCAAAAAATGAAGACTAACTTAAATCTGAAATTCACCAGACTTATAGATGACCACTTCGCTGCCATCTTTTAGCTTAGCATAAACTGTTTTATCCTGTGTATTTACCAGATCCCAATGCAAGGCAGAGGTGTTGTAGCCAAGCTCTTCTTTCATCTGTTCATTCAGTTCGGCCTGATCCCCCGCATAGGTATCAGGGTAGGAAGAACCTACCGCAACATGGCAGTTCCCGAATTCTCCACCGTAGTTCTCATCATAAAGGGTGTTGGCCATAAATTTGTCAATACGGGAAAAGCGACGGTCTGTAAGGGAAAATTCACCAAGCTTGGATGCACCTTCGTCCATTGCCAGCTGCTTTTTAACGAACTCCTCACCTTCCTTGGCACTGACCTCCTTGGCTATGCCATCTTCAAAAACAAGGCGTACGCCTTCAACATAATTACCGGAACGGTAAGAAGGCTGATCCGCGTAATAGACACCGGATGTTCCACGCCAGTCAGGTGAAATAAAAAGTTCAAAGCTGGGAATATTGTGACCGGAAACACCGATCCACTGACGCAATTCGCCATGCTTCACGGTCAGGTCCATATCGTCGGTCACAACACGGTAGGACTCAATACCCAGACCGTTGAGCCAATTTTTAACCTCGGAAGCTTTTTCAAAAACGGAATTCCAGCAGGCAGCCGGATCATCTTCATCAAGATAGCAGGCTTTGACTATCTGGGCAGTGAATTCCTTAATTGTAAGTCCGGCGGATTCAGCAAGCGCCCTTGTGGGGTAAGAACAAAGTGTCCAGCCGAGTTCCCCTTTCTGCTCCTTTTTTTCCATAATATCACGCAGGAACTTGCGGGCAACCGCGCATTTTCCCATGCGGGAAGGTTCAACCCCGGCTAGATGGGTCAGGGACGAAGGAGCCAGCAAAACAATCAAGCCGTTGAGACCTTGGGTAAATTCCTCTTCACCCGGAGCAATATAGCGAAGCTGATCGTCATTGCCGTCGCCGTAGAAACTTCTCTCCATTTCCGGAGTCAGGGTCATTCTGGGCACGGGATTAAGCCCTTCATCAATAAGCCGTTTGAATACAGCTTCAGCAAGAGGCAGAGCTTCCGCTTCATAGCGGACCATGATCAAATCGCCCTTTTCATAAGGCTTTGTACGGGCGGTGGTCAGACCCCACCACAGGGCATCAACATATTTATCGAGCTGTTCATTAGTCAGCATAAAAACTCCTAAAATTATAGCATCAAGTATTGGCAGTTAAAGCCACCTACTAATTCAATGTTCAAGCAATGTCATCCTCTATAGTCTTAAAAAGCACCCTTCTGAATTGAAAATCATAATCTCTGCTTGAAAATCATAATCTAGATAATTAAGATGTTTCTTGTACTTTTTAGTACCTGTGTTCTTGACATGCGGATAGCTTGTGGCTATCCACATTTCAATAGCCCTGAGTCGGGGTCAAAGTCGAACCAAATTCGACCCAATCCTAATTGTTAAAAGACTGCGTAGCCTGTCGGCTTTTGTACGCAGGCTACCAGAGGCTAAAAAATCAATCTTTTTGGAGGGTAACTCTATGAGCTACATTATTACCATTGATAATGACAAATGTAACGGTGACGGCGAATGTGTTGATGTATGTCCTACCGAAGTTTACGAACTTCAGGACGGCAAAGCAGTAGCTGTTAACGAAGACGAATGCCTCGGTTGTGAGTCCTGTATCGAAGTTTGCGAACAGGATGCTATTACCATCGACGAGCAGTAGAAAATTCTTCATTAGCGAAGTTTACAAGGCGGGAATCAGGGTCTAGCCCAGATTCCCGCCTGCTCTTTAATTAAGGGTCAGCGAACATACATTGTTCATTGGACCAGCCTGCCGGAGCCGGATTTCTTTTTCTCCTCCCCTTCTCCTTTCCCCTTTTTTATGCGCCATCCCCGGCATGCTCTCTGTGCCGACTTATGAAACCGCCGTGCGGGTCCGGTTTCAAAAAAATCAGTAATTATTTTCACGCAGACGATTGACTGCTGAACAATAAGACTTAGTTTATACGAGCTTACGCGGACATATCCGCCAAGACTCTGAACATATTTTTTTTACGGAGGTTTTGCTTTGGAGTTCAAAGAAATTTTTAAAAAATATGAAGATCTTGTTGCTGAAGTGGACAAGACTTTCAATAAGATATCCGAACAGACTGAAGACGGTATCAAGTGTGCCAAGGGATGCAGCGACTGTTGCCACGCCCTCTTCGATCTGACTCTTGTGGAAGCGATCTACATCAACCGCAAGTTCAACGAAATTTACAGCGGCATGGAACGCTCTGAGATCATGCATGAAGCAGATGTTTCGGATAGACACATCCATAAGATCAAAAGAAGAGCTTTCAAAGCCAGCCAGTCCGGAGCCTCCACAACAGAAATCCTCAAGGAAGTATCCCTTGCAAGGGTTAAATGTCCGCTCCTGAAGGAAAGCAACCTCTGTGCACTCTATGATTTCAGGCCCCTGACCTGTCGCATCTACGGTGTTCCCATGAACATCGGCGGACAGGCCCATTCCTGCCAAAAATCAGGTTTCACCCCGGGTAAGGCTTACCCCACCATCAATATGGACACATTGCAGTCCAAACTGATGCAGCTCAGCGAAGAACTTGCTGCTTCCATCAACTCTTCCCTTAAGGAACTGCCTGAAGTGCTTGTTCCTGTTTCCATGGCTCTGGTTACCGAATACACAGCGGAATACCTCGGCGCCAACACCGGAAAGAAAGAGGAAGCCCCGGCGGAAAAAGCAGCTCCTTCCGAAGAATGCGGAACCTGCGACAAGGACAAATCCGCATGTGCCACCTGCAACTACTCTGTTGAACTCGGCGCAATGCCCGAGAATTAGGAGATTAAAAGTGGGCACCCTTACTCCGGAAGAGTTGGAAGAACAAAAAAAGTACATGTACGAAAAACTTTCGCCGCGCAGGCGCAGGTTTGTCGACAAAATCGGTTATGACGAGTGGGAACCATTCGCAAAGCCTTTCGATCCCATTGACCTTCGACAGGACATTACCGGACGAACCTCACAGCAGTTATGCGAAGAGTTCATCAGGGATGTCCATGTAAGCCGTAACTCGGAATACGCTCAGGCTGCCGCCGAGTTCGGAGTAATGCTGGTTATGAACTTTGAAAAAGTTCGCCCCATTTTCGACTTTTGCGTCTGGTACGATGAGTTGCTGAAAAAAGAAGGCAAGAATCCTTAGCCCTAATTTCGCAGTTAACCGCCAACAAAGACAAACTTTTTTGTAAATATAAGAGGTTTTTTCCATGCAGAAATTTGACAATATCGACGACTACATCGAAGATCTTAAAAAGAAAAAAGAAGCCAGCCCCACCTGTAGTAACACCCGCTACAACCTTGGTGTTGCACACCTCTCCAAAAGAGAGTTCATGGAAGCTGAGCGTGAATTCCTCGTAGCTATCGACGAATCCCCCAAAATGGCGGAAGCATACGTGCAGCTCGGCGGTATCGCCATGCAGCGCGGCGACCTTGAAGGCTGCCTGCGCTACAACATTACCGCTACCCAGCAGCGTCCTTTCTTCGCAGTACCCTGGGGCAACATAGGGTATGTTTACATGGAACAGGGCGAAACCGACAAGGCAATCAAAGCCCTGAAACGCGCCATCAAATACGATCCCAACTTTGTGCAGGCTCTCTCCACCCTCGGTGCTGCATACTTTAACGAAGGCGAAGTCGACGACTGCATCGAAGTCTGTGAAAAAGCCCTCAAACTTGCAGACAACTTCGGTCCGGCTTGGAACAACCTCGCCCTCTGCTACACTGAAAAAGAAGATTACAAAAAAGCAGTCGAATGCGTAGACAAAGCCGTTGAAACCGGTTTTGACGTATCTGATGATTTCCTCAAGGAACTTGAAGAACATCGCTAGAAGCTTTTTGAAACAGCATTTAAAAGCTCCCCGGTCATTATGACCGGGGAGCTTTTGTTTTTTAGGGCTCTAAAATCAAGCTGATACTTACTCTCGTAAACAGCAATAAATTATGCTAACGTTGCAGAAAAGAAATTGAATGAGAAAAATACGGCATGCTGAACACGCCTGCCACCTGCGACACATTCCCTAACTGCACAACCGGATTCATATGCATAACGCAGCTGACTTACTTACTTTCAGTGGCATTGTCTGCTTTCTGATCGCCATTCTGCACATAGTGATAATTATTGTCGGCCCTAAAGCCTACCGCTACTTCGGTGCCGGCGAGGACCTAAGCTCCCTTGCGGAAAAACACTCACCTATTCCCCCGCTACTGACCGTATTCATTGCAACTATAATAGCAGCCTTCGGGCTTTACGCTTTTTCTGGAGCCGGAAAATTTGCAAGAATGCCCATGCTCGGCCCTGTGCTGATAATTATCGGCAGTATCTTCAGTATCAGGGGATTAATCCTGCCTGTACAACTTTTCAACCTGCTCAAAAATCCCCACAAGACCGAGACAAAGGAAATCTTCTTTTCCATAATTGCCCTGCTGACCGGATTCTGTCTTTTATACGGAACATTCCTGAACCGGGATTTTATATTCCTTCCTTAAACTGCCATATTACAACTCTCGTGCTCCGACGAATTAAAATAACTCACCTTTGAGAACAGCTTTTCAGACGCTTAAATTATAAACAAAACAACAGCGATATCTGCCGAGAATTATGGACAAAGGGATAAGCAACCTGTTAATTAAGGCAAAAGGATTCCTGTTTTGAAGCAGGTTACAATCAGCTTAAAAAGAACTGATAACTATTGTATTTTTATATTTCTTTGATATTCTTCATCGGTACACATTAATTCGGAGGATTAAATGGCACTTAGCAAACTAGCAGGACAACCGGCACCGGCCGAGATCCTTGAAAACATCCCCAGACTCGTATCAGCATACTACACCGTTAAACCAGATCCTTCCGTTGACTCTCATCTTGTAGCCTTCGGAACCTCCGGGCACAGAGGCTCGGCCCTTGACGGTTCCTTTAACGAAGCCCACATTTTCGCAATAGCACAGGCCATCAGCGAATACAGAAAATCCATGGGTTACACAGGCCCGCTCTTCATGGGCAAAGACCCGCATGCCCTTTCTGAACCGGCCCAGATTTCAGCATTGGAAGTTTTTGCTGCCAACGGCGTTACCGTGTTGCTCAATGACAAGGGCTACACCCCCACCCCGGCAATTTCTCACGCCATCCTCGCCTACAACAAAGGCAGGAAGGACGGCTTTGCAGACGGCGTGGTCATCACCCCGTCACACAACCCTCCGCGCGACGGAGGTTTCAAATACAATCCGCCCAGTGCCGGACCTGCCGGAACACGTATCACAAGCACCATCCAGAACCGGGCTAATGAGATTCTCAAAAACGGCCTGAAGGATGTTAAGCGTATTCCGTTCAATCGTGCTCTGGCTGCTGACACCACTCAGGAATTCGATTTCACCACCCCGTATATAAACGACCTCGAAAACATCGTCGACATGCAGGCCATTGCGTCTGCCGGCCTGAGCATCGGAGTTGATCCACTCGGTGGGGCCGCTATTGATTTCTGGGAACCCATTGCCGAGAAATACGGCCTGAACATGAGTGTGGTGAATAAAAAAATCGACCCGGCCTACGCATTCATGCATGTGGATAAGGACGGCAAGATCCGCATGGACTGCTCCTCACCATACGCCATGGCCGGACTCATCGAACTGAAAGATAAGTATGATATTTCATTCTCCAACGACCCGGACACCGACAGGCACGGCATTGTCACCAAAAGCCGCGGCCTGATGAACCCAAACCACTATCTGGCCGTTGCCATTGAATATCTTTACAAGCACAGGCCGCAATGGAGTGAAAAACTAACCGTCGGTAAAACCCTTGTTTCCAGCTCCATGATCAACAGAGTGGCAAAATCAATCAACCGCCCGCTCATGGAAGTCCCGGTCGGTTTCAAATGGTTTGTGGACCCGCTTCTGGACGGCACCTGCGGTTTCGGTGGCGAAGAAAGTGCCGGTGCATCTTTCCTCAGAAAAGACGGGACAGTATGGACTACCGACAAAGACGGTATCATCATGAACCTGCTGGCTGCGGAAATCACCGCCATCACCGAGCAGGACCCCGGTGAACATTACACCACCCTGGAAAAACAGTTCGGGCATCCGGTCTACAAACGTATCGATACCCCGGCTACTGAAGAACAGAAAAAAGCATTCAGTATTCTGACCCCGGACATGGTCAAGGCTAAAACCCTTGCAGGTGAAACAATTGAAGAACGCCTCACCGCCGCCCCCGGCAACGGTGAAGCCATCGGCGGCCTCAAGATTGTGACTGAAAACGGCTGGTTCGCTGCCCGTCCTTCAGGAACAGAATCAATTTACAAAATCTACGCTGAATCCTTCAAGGGACTGGCTCATCTTGTAGCCATTCAGGAAGAAGCGGGCAAAATAGTTAATGCCGCCTTTGAAGTTGCATTGAAATAAAATTCATTCCACTAGACATAAAAAAGAGCGGTAGGCATAATGCGTACCGCTCTTTTTTATGATCAAAAATTAAAAAGAGGCTAATCAGTCAGCTTTTTACACACCATGGCAGCCTCATCTTCAAATCTGGCGAGTAACTCTTCAACAGCTTGAGAATCTTCTTTTATCAATGCCTTTTCCAGCAAGACGGCTGCATCACGGGCACGGGGGGCACAAATAGCCGCACAACTGCTTTTAAGGGTATGGACTATCCTTCTGGCAACAGAATCCTTATTGCTTTCACGGGCTTCCTTGAAATTTTCAATATCACCAGCCACATCACTCATGAACATACCGCACAATTCATTATACAATGAACTGTCCCCCTGATACATGGCTTGCGCTTTCTCAGGGTCAATTACTTTGCTGGACAAAGGAACAGATTCCTGCACAGATACGGAAACTCTGGAACGCTCGTTCATTGTCCTTAAAATTACTTCCCGCAAAGCAACATACTGCACCGGCTTGGCAATATAATCATTCATTCCGGACTTGGCACACCTGTCCTTAACACCCGCCATGGCATGGGCGGACATTGCCACAATGGGAACATTGCGAACAGAATCCCCGGCTTTACCGTCACGAATACACCGTGAAGCATTAAAGCCATCCATTTCAGGCATCTCCAGATCCATAAGCACAAGATCCACATCAATTCCTGAAAGCATACTGACAGCTTCCAGACCGTTGGAGGCCACCTCCACGGAATGTCCCATCTTCTCAAGCAGGCTGGTAGCCACAAGCACGTTGATGGGATTATCCTCAACCAGAAGAATTGAATATACGGCAGAAGCAGCTGAGACATTAGCAAAAGGCTCAGCAGGGCTATCATATGCAAGTCTGCTGGAATCCCCATATTTGAGAACCACCTGAAAAGTAAAAACACTGCCGTATCCCTCGGAACTCTTAACTCCGATACGACCGCCCATCAGTTCCACAAGCTCGCGTGAAATAGCAAGGCCCAGCCCGGTTCCACCGAACTTGCGGGTAGTGGAGTCATCGGCCTGCCGAAAACTCTTGAAAACTATTTCCTGTTTCTCGTCAGGAATTCCGACCCCGGTATCACGCACAGAAACCTGAATCACAGCTTCGCCGGCATCTTTACGGTCTTCAAGTTTACTGACCTGAACAAAAACACCGCCATATTCGGTAAATTTAATGGAATTGCCGATCAGGTTGTACAAGATCTGCTTCAACCTGCCCTGATCACCACAGACCGCAACGGGCACATCTGCACCAACCTCAATACTCAGAGCCAAACCCTTGTCTTTGGCCTGCTGTTCCATACTTCTGACCACATCCCGCATAGCTTCGCCCAGACTGAAATCAATCTCTTCCAGCGTAAGCATGCGGGCCTCAACCTTGGAGAGGTCGAGAATATCATTAATAAGGGTCAACAACTGGTCAGCGGAAATTTTCACCAACTCAAGATCTTCAGTCTGCTTTGCAGAAAGCTCTGAACGCAGGGTAAGGTCAGTCATACCGATTATGGCATTAAGAGGGGTACGGATTTCATGACTCATGGAAGCCAGAAAACGAGACTTGAAGCGGTTGGCCTTTTCAGCTGCATCACGGGCTTCGATGAGCTCCCGCTCCATCTCCTTGCGCTCGGTAATCTCAATAAAAGAAGCCACTGCCCCGCCGGACTCCCCCTGCATGGGGGTTACTTCCAGCAAATACCAGCATGGCTTACCATTTTGCTCAAATGAATATTCATAGGAAAATTTTTTGCTCTTTCCATCCACCACAGAATGGACCCCGGCAACCAATTCGGTAAGGGAACCGCGTAAGCAGCCCGAAGAAAATATTGCATCCTTAAAATCAAGACCGCCCAGAGCTTCCTCACTGGTGCCGGGTGTGAAAATACCCCGCCACGATTCATTGGCAGCGATGATCTTCATATTCGTGTCCAGCACAGCAATTTTTGCAGACATAGAAGCCAGCACAGAACTCAGCTGTTCTTCACGGGCAAGCAATTTACGATTGGCGATATCAAGCTGGCGAGATTGCAGGAGCGTATTTTCATAGGTCGCAAGCAACAAATGAAAAACCTGACTGAAATCAGCCTTGAGAACATGCTTGACCCCCTGAAATTCAAAATCCACTTCTTGTTCAGTGGAACTTTCCGCATCAAAATATTTATGCTTGAGAACCGACTCTATACGGGCGAGCAGAAAACCTTCGTCATAAGGTTTGGTTACGAAATTTGTTGCCCCGCTCTTTAGGCCCCTGATAATATCTCCAGGCTCGGAAAGACTGGTCAGCAAGATCACCGGAACATCATTGTAACGGGAGTTCATCCTGATTTTTTCACACAGCTCGTACCCGTCCATACCGGGCATAACCACATCGCTGATAACCAGATCAACTTCTTTTTCTTCAAGAAACTGGAGGGCATTTTCGCCGCTGGACACAAGGGAAACCTTAAATCCCTTTTCGAATAGGATATATTCCAGCTTAACCGCCTGGGTGAGGCTGTCCTCCACGACCAGAATATGATTTCTTTCCACTATTTATCCTCCAGCAATCCCAAAAAAATCCTGCAAAGCTCACCACCAATACTGTCGAGTGGCAAAACAGAAACGGCACCGCCGATTTTAACCGCCTCTCCGGGCATACCGAAAACAATTGAGCTTTCTTCGTCCTGCGCGATAGTGTAGCCACCATTGCGTCTTATCTCAAGCAACCCGTCCGCACCGTCCCGGCCCATCCCGGTTAACAAAACCCCAACGGCAGAGCGTCCCAGATTGCGGGCAACTGAATTGAAAAGCACCGAAGCTGAGGGTTTAATACCATTAACATTGGGCGCGTCCGTAAGAACAATACGTCTTTTGGGTGAAATTTCCGTATGAACGCCTTCAGGGGCGAAATAAATCACTCCCGGCTTCAATTCATCATCATGGGAAGCAATTCTAATATCATGGCCGGTATGATTCTTCAGCCAGTTGGCCATACCTTTAGTGAAACCGTCTGACATATGCTGAACAATAAGTATGGGAACCGGAAAGCCTTGCGGCAACGACATAAGAATTTGTTTAATTGCCTGCGGACCTCCGGTGGAAGCACCGATACAAACAATTTTCCCCTTGCCGGTCAACGATTCCGAGCGAGAAGCAACTTTGTCCGGAACAACTTTTTCGTTAATAGCTTCCCTTCTGAAACGGGTCTTACGGCGGACCACCCTAACCTCGGACATCAAGCGTACCGAGAGGATGATATCCTGCATCTGCTCTTCGAAATTCTCACTCTTCAAGGCCGGCTTATTATGAAAAGCAAGGGCACCGGTATCAATAAGGCGAAACCCGATTTCAGCATCCGAGGCCCGGTAAATGGCACTTACAATCACAATAGGGACCGGATTATCTTCCATAATCATCCGGGTAACCCGAAATCCGTCGCAATCGGGGAGATTCACATCCATGGTGACCACGTCCGGTTTAAGATCCCGGACCATGCGCAAAGCAGAGTAGCCGTCCTCGGCACAGCCGACCACTTCAAAATCATCCTCGCGCTTAAACATCTCCGCAAACAATGTGCGTACAGATGCCGAGTCATCCACTATCAGAACCTTAATCACTTACTTCCAACTCCATTCAATCCCAGCCAGAACATCCACATACGGATGTATCCCCTACACTCTAATTATCCCACATGCAAACTTACCACTGTTATCCATCAAATAAATACCCCACTACCCTGAATTTAATAGCAAAACTTAACCCGCAAGCCGATCGATAACCTCTAATAGATTCCCTTGATCAAAACTGGATTTAATAATGTAGGCATCTGCTCCGGCTTCAACTCCGCGTTCACGGTCCTCGGCAGAACCGAGTGAGGTCACTAAAATAATAGGCAAATTGGCACAGCTGTCTATACTGCGGACCTTTGAAGTCAGGGTAAATCCGTCCATCTGCGGCATTTCCACATCGGAAACAAGTACATCCGGCAACGACGATTCTATTTTCTGCAAGGCATCAAGACCGTTAACAGCTGTAACCACGTTATACCCGGCTGCTTCCAGAACATTTTTGAGCAGCATACGCGAAGTGATGGAATCCTCAGCAACAAGTACTGTTTTAAGTTCCTTGATTCCCTGCCTGTGCACAACTGAACGTACCCGCCCTTCAGCATGCATTCCCAGTGCGGTACGAGCCATATCCGGTGTATGCAGAATGGGTACGAGTTCACCGGAACCGAGCATGGAAAAACCGGAAACATTGCGAACCCTTTTCAGCAATGGACCCATGCTTTTAGCCATCACATCCTGTTCGCCGGACAAACCGTCTACACTTATAGCAACAGCCTTACGCCCCTTACCGGCAATCAGAACGGGAAAAGCACCATCCTGATTTTCCTTACTTTCCAACTCAAGAATTTCGGCAAGGCTAATCAGAGGAAGAGGTCTGCCGAAAACAAAAACCGTCTCCTTGCCTCCGACTGAAGCAATATCATCCTGCCGGACCAGCATGACCTTACGCACGCCTGATTTAGGCACGACAAAACTTTTTTCACCGGATTCAACAACAATCCCCCTGAATGATGTCAGGGCAACCGGGATATTCAAAACAATCCGAAATCCCTTACCTTCCGGACTGGCAACCACAATACTGCCGCCAAGGGATTCAACCTTGTCGCGGACAATGGCCATACCCAATCCACGCCCGGAAATATCAGTTATGATCTTGCTGCTGGACATGCCGGATATAAACACCAATTCCAGTGCGGAACGGCGGTCCATATTTTCCGCATCGTCCGCTGAAATAATACCGCTATTAACCGCAACTGCTTTCAAACGTTCAAGGTCAATACCCCGGCCATCATCACCGTAGACAATCTTGACCACGTCCCGGTCGCTCTGGGTAATGGAAAAAAATATCCGCCCTACAGGGTCCTTGTCCTGAGCAATCCTATCTTCCCTGCTCTCAATGCCGTGATCAATGGAATTGCGCAGCATATGCATGAGCGGATCATGAAGCATTTCAAGGATTCTGCGATCAATACGCACATTTTCCCCGCTGCTTTCCATACGGCATTCCTTGCCCTGCTCCATGCTCAAAGTACGGACCATCCGCGGAAAGACGTCCAGCAAGGATGAAAACGGCAACAGCATCGAATTTTTAAAATCACCAAGCAGGGAATCAATTTTGGAAGTAAGATCCCGCTCTGCTTTACGGGCCAAAACACCCAGCGCGCTGAATCTTCTGGAAAAATCATCCAATTTTTTGCCCATCACTAAATTCTGCTTAAGCTCTTCACCGGATAATGATGCAACATGCCCCTCATTGGAGCCATGATAAAAACTCGTAAAATCAGCAAGCAGCTTATCAAGCTCTGAAATTTCCTGAATCCTGCTTCGCTGTGCATTTCGTGACGAAATAAGTTCTTCTGTCTGCAAAAGAAGTCCGGTCAGAAACGATGAGCTAACCCGGACACTATCGCCCATGGCAGCCGGATTTGTACCACTGTCATGCTTAATGAGCTCAGCATCATTCTGCTCAAATTCACCGAAATCACTTTCCGTGTCATGACCTTCAACATTATCTTCAGCCTCCGACAGAGCATCAACCTGTGTTGAAAGATCATCCACCCCATCAATCAACTGCGGTGAATCCACCACTTCCTGCATCCGTGAAATAGCCAGCATAACGGCAGGAGATGCTTTAGCCTCCACGGAATCATCTTCCTCGCGGAGCATATCTTCCAACAGATCAAGCCAGCCAAGCATCATGGAGCAGGTCTTGCCTGAAGGGACCAACTGCAATTGTTTCAGCACGGAAAAAAAAGATTCAAATGCCTGACAAAACTCCTCAACCACCCCAAGTCCGACTGCCCTGGCTGCACCTTTGAGACTATGCAATTCGCGATATGAAGACTCAATGACTGCGGCAAGGTCCTCGCTGCCGCATCCTTTTTCCAATTGCAAAAAATCAGAAGAAAGCACCCGCATACGCTCAGAACTTTCCCCCCTGAATGCGGCCAGCAGCCTATTCTTGAGATCACCGTCAATCATGGGCATATCAACTTCTCCGTGTTCTCCGTTAAGACAGGCGGTTACTGCCTACAAATTCATTGACCATGAAAGACTCTTCACGCAGTAACGCCGCACCGTTTAGAACTGTCTTGCGGTCAGCGGTAACTCCGACACAAAAGCTGGCAAGGCGATTTTCGCCATCAGGCAAAGACTTGATCTCATCACCGGAGACAGAAATAACCCCGAGGATCTCATCCACCGCAACACCGAATTCAGATTCATCGTCCGCCAACAGAATCACGCCGGGATTCTCCGATTCAATGCTTTCTCCGGTCCTAAAAAAAGCACACAAATCAATTACAGCCCAAAGGTGTCCGCGCACACTCATTAGCCCAAGATGAAAATCAGGGGTGCAAGGAACGGATACAATCTCTTCCGGAATCATAACTTCTTTGACCGCAGACGCATCAAAACCATAGCTGTTGGGGCCCATGCGAAAAAACACATAGTCCCGTGCACCGGACTTTTTATCAAGCCCGTCAGTCTCATCGGAAATTTTCAGAGCCAGCTTTTCCGCTCTCTTGCGAAGAAGCTCCCGGTCACTTTCCCGTTTGAAATAATCCAAGGTATTACTTTCCATTATCCCACCTCTGGTCAAATTCCGCTAAGTCAGGTTCTTCTGAACCAGCTGCACCATTTCCATCAGCCGCCCGGCAGTTATACTGTCAGAACAGGGGACAGGCTCTTCCTGATCCATTTTTTTCAACTGCTGCATGGAGATACGAAAATGTCTCAAAGCTCCGTTATTATCGCCGCTATCCATATATATATTCCCGAGCAGCACATGCGCCATGATAAATTCACTTTCCAGAAAAACAGCATTACGCATATGGGCAAGCCCCTTCTCCCGTTCTCCCTGTTGCAGGGCTATCTGCCCGAGCAAAAAATGAGCACACGGAGAAACACGGTCCAATTCAAGAGCCTTAGCACACCACAAGGCAGCTTCATCCGCCAGACCCGAATCCGCTTTGATCCCGGCAATTCCTAAAAGTGCGGCCGCCTTGGTCTCAGGGGGATAATCCTGCTCAACCATTTTCTTATACAAACAGACGGCCCCGGCAGTATCACCCTGCTCACGCAAATCAGCAGCCTGCGCAACTAAATTTTCCCCATCATTAAATTCAGCCAGAAGAATTAATGGCTCAGGCTCGACCCTATCCCTCAAAAAGTCTGAATCTTCAGCCCTGAAATCAATTTCAGCCGCAGCGGTCTTAGGTTGCGGTTCAAAATCAAATTGATCATCCAGATCGGCAACAGGAAAAACCGGAGAGTTTGAAAAATCTTCTACTTCCTGAAATTTTGAATCATCAAAAAGCAACGGACACTGAGGCTCGTAATCTTCATTTTTACGGTAAAAAAGAATCCCATCAAAATTGACAGGCTCGAATTTGCCGTAACAGCTAAGCAACCCGGATTCGCTGGGTGTGGCCACAAGCCAGCCTCCGGGAGTAAGGCAATCCCAGATTTTATCCAGTACGGCATTCACTCCATCAGAGGCAAAATACATGAGGACATTACGACAAAGAACTACATCCATATCTTTCAAAGAAGAAGGGACGGACGCATCCATAAGGTTCAAACGGGAAAGGTTGACCATCCGTTTTATGGACGGTTCAAGCAGATATGAGTTGGAGCCGACTTTGCGGAAAAAAATATCCTTGAATCCCGTATCCTCAGAACGGAACGACCATTTACGATAACACCCCTCACGCGCTTTGATCAGGGCCTTGCTGTCTATATCCGTACCGAAAATCTCAGCATGAACACCTGTCCGGCGGCAGATCATGGCCAGGGTATACGGCTCTTCCCCGGTAGCACAGGCAGTGGACCAGACCCTGACGGCACCGTTAAGTCCGCTCCCCTTACCGTTTAATTTACGCAGGATTTCATATTCAAGAATTCTGAGTGCGTTGCTATCTCGAAAGAAAAATGTCTCGCCGATGGTTAACCGGTTGATGAATTGTTCCAGATCCTTATTTTCCACTGTGGGGGAAAGAATGTAATCAAGGCATTCAGCAGCAGTTGAAAATGAAGAGTCTTCCCGATGAAAACGGAGTACTGCGGTACGCAGATCCTTCCATCTCTCAGAGGCGAAATTCAGGCCGAACCTTTCACGGACCATAGCCGCAAGTTCGCCAATCCTCTCTTCAGTCAAGAAATTACTCATCAACTGCGACATCCTCCTCTTCACTCATGGCAGCAATAGCCGCAAGCAGGCTACGTTCCTGATCAGGATCAAGCAGTTCGCTCATATCCTGCACCAGAACCACATCAGCACCAAGTCCTGCAAATGACTTCAAAAGGGAAATTCCAGGCCAGATTTCATCTGCATCGCGTGCCACATCACTATCAATTCCCACGACATCACCGATGCGATCCGCAAGCAAAGCCATGGGCCGTCCGTTGGCTGTGCTGAAAACAAGTCTGTCACTGAGGATGATATCGCGCTCCTCACCACCTATCCTGCCCCGCAAGCCGAGCACCGGGATAACTTCGCCGCCTCGGTTGACGACCCCCAAAACCGGAGCGGGAGCATCAGGCACCGGAGTAAGCATTACCGCACGCTCAACCCGGTCAACAGCATCGGAAGGCAAGGCGAACTTACAGGAATCAACCTCAAAAATAACGTATTCATTATTCGTCATAAAAATTTACTTCCCGCGTGCAGATTGTTCCATCAGCTCATTGTATTTCTTCATCACCTTAACGGCATAAGCCCGCGAACGCCCCGGAAGATTCTTGGGCGAACCGGTATGATAGGCACCGATGGCCCGCCAGTTGTAGCCATACCGATCAAGGCAATAACGCAATATCCATGCCCCCAGCCGCAAATTTTCTTCCGGCTCAAGTGCCTCGGCAGGACTAAGCTCAAATTTCCTGATCCAGTATGAATTTACCTGCATCAGTCCCACATCATAACTCCTGCCCCTGTATTTCTCAATGATGGCAAGAGCTTCCTCGCGAGAGGAAGGATACACGCTCCGCCCTTCAATATTCAAGGCCCACGGATTGTAGCCGCTCTCATGGTCCGCAATAGCGTTCAGAATTTCCGGGTGCAGGGAAAATTCCTCGGCAACCTGTCCGAAAAGCGGAGGAACCGGAACCCGTTCGCGATCCGCAACCTTTATCCGCTGCTGAACCTCACGCCGTTGCGAAGGCGAGAACTCCCGTTCCACATCAAAGGGAATGATCATACGGAACACGATAGCCCCGCTGAGGATGAGATACAAGGCAACAATAAATCTGGTCATTAACGGTCAACAGCCTAAAATCTGGATCTTACCTGTTCGGCTTCATCAAACTTTTCCTGCACTTCAAGGGCCTTTGCCAGAGTCTCCCAAAACTGATCTTTTGCAGGCTTAAGAGCAGCACTCTGACGGGCCAGAACTTCTGCGACCTGCGGATCTTCTCCGCTTTCTAAATAGATACGGGCCAGCATATTCATGGCTGCGGCATCGTTATGGTTTGCATTCAGGGCTTGATGCAGATATTCGCGAGCCTTATCCATATCCTTACGGACATAGGAGATACGGGCCAGATGACGCATACTCAAAGCATCCCCGCCCTTAAGTTTGGCAGCCTTGAGATAATATTGTTCAGCCTCGTCCAGCCCCGTGTCCTGCTCGGAAAGTACGCCGAGTCGCACGAGGGAAAAGACATTTTCCGGCTCCAGTTCAAGACACTTCTCATAGGCCGCGCGAGCCTTGTCCATACTGCCCAGCATCTGGCAGGTCCAACCGAGGTTGTACAAGGCCATGATGTTCTTGGGTGTGATATCGAGAACTTCCTCAAACTGCTTGCGGGCCTGCTCCGGCTTACCCACCTGCGCGTAACAGATACCAAGCGAGTTACGGGCGAGAATGTTGTCCGGGTCAGCCAGCAGAGCGAGACGGAATTCCTCGATTGCACCGTAAATATCACCATCCACGTAAAAGCGGTCAGCGGAAATATTCAGTGAAACTGAATCAAACTGGGCCACCATGGGCTTTTCCAGCATGAGAGAATGATCAAGACCCTTGCGACAGTTATCAAGAATTTCACTGCGCCGGTAATTTAGGAAAGGAAAGGAAGCCACCCCGGCTCCCAGCTCGATTTCAAAATCATCTGAACACTCACGCACCAGACGCAAAATATTTTCCATCACCGCATCGGATTCCCCGTCCGGGAAAAAGTAGATCAAGCTGTTCAGGCTGTATCGCCCGCCCATGCAGGACTCATCAAAGAACGTCTCCGCCCTTGAGGCCACTTTCTGAACCTGCGCATCGGTGAGCTTCTGAAAATTACCGCCCTGCTCCGCCGGATTAGCAACAAGGCGCAGCACAGCCACAGAAAATTTATCCAGATTCTGGCGCATGCGGCTGTAGCGTCCGATGAATTCCTTATAGCTGTACAACCCGGTAACCATATCCCGCTGCGGGGAAGCATTGGCTTCCGGGCCGGCCTGCGCATCAAAAAAACTATCTTTTTCATTAAGCAGAGTCAGACGATCACCCTCGGTGACGGGCCATGCCGGATCGCTCAGATGCAGGATTTCCGCAAAGGCGATTTCTTCCTGCACCTCGATGATAACCACCTCAGCCTTATACATGGTCGGGTAAGTACCGGAAATACGTTCATCTTCAGTAAGACGGGCCTGTGTGCCCGCCTGATAGTCCGGGGACCAAACCAGAAAACGCGCACCTTCACGGGCATCAACGCTCTGCCCGATGGACAGGGCCAGACGCTGCAAAGGCAGCACTTCCAAAACCTTAGCACCCTTTTGAAGGATATCGGAATAAGCGAAAACGCAGTTACGCCCGAAATCCTTGGCAGTTGCTACGGCTTTGGCGGCTTTGCGCATAAGGATACGGGCCTGCTCGTCTGCGGAACGCTTGAAATGAGGACCGGAAAGAGACTGCGGATAATTGGCGTATCCGGCACTGACACTGATTTTGATCACATCCCCGGTAACCGGATCTTCAACCGGAAAACTTTCCACCAGCGCACGCAATTCTTCAGCCAGCTTAGCACAAGCCTTGGGCCGTCCGTCCGGGATCAGAAAAGCAAACTTGTCATCGAAAATACGGGCACAGATTACGGACTCGACCACCACCTCATTAATACGCGCGGCAAGGTCGGCAATAATGTTATCGCCCAATCCGTAGCCGTAACGGTCATTGATACGCTGAAAATAATCCATATCAAGGACAACCACCCCCACAGAACCGCTAAAAGTAGGGATACCGGGGTCCTTGCATCCGCCGGTAGTAGGCATCATGCAGTTCTGGATCAGATCCAGCTCTTTATTCAGCTTGGACATGAAATAATCGCGAGTCGCCATACCGGTCAGTCGGTCGGTGATGGAACCTTTATAAAGTAGAATTTTTTCCAGCGAACAGGCAGCCAATGCCTCAAGGTAGGGCGGCAAAGCTTCCGGGGCTTCCAGTTCCACACCTCTGGCGATAAAATAGCAGAGATCACGCCCGCGCAAGCGCAAGGGCAGCATAAGCTGGGCTTCCTCGGCATTGTAGCGGGCCTCAAGCTTAGCCCGAAACTGCCCCTTGGGCGGCTTGGGAAAGTAAAGGCTGTAGGATTCGAAAGGCAGGAATTCCTGAATGAGATCCTTAAGGGTGTGCTCGTAGAGGATCAAATCCTGCGGGGAAAGACTGATTCCGGCGGTGAAGAGGTTATCCTTGTTCATAAGCAGGGACATAACCCGCATGCGGATTCAAGACAAGCGGGGAGTTAGAGACAGACTGATTAATTAGGCTTTAAGAAACAATCTCCCTATTTTTTACCAATTACACATTTTTGTAAATCAAGCTAAACATCTTTAGTAACTAAATACACAATTGAAATATTTTACATTATATCTTAAAGCATTCTCCACTTTTTTTTCCATTCATCCTTTCTCATATTTTTCTTATTTCTACTGCTCTACCAATCTTTAAATACAACTTTGAATTGAAATAATGATTCAAACGCACCCTCTTGCACACAATTTGCAACATATAACCATAAAAGACAGTTTTGCAGCTTGAATTTACACAATTTTGCAAAACAACTCACAAAAAAAATCCTTCAAAACGAGCCTTCCATGAATTCTACACTTATTGAAAAACACTCGAAACAGCTTCTGCAAGTAATGCCCAACACCTCCAACTGCATGTCCAGACTGACCCGGCTGGACAGACAGTGGACCATGGCTACCATGACCGGAAAAATCAATTGCAGCCGAATTGCGCAGACACTCATTGATTTTATTATCAAAACTCAAGAAAACTTTTCCGGTCTCAAACAAAACCTGATTGAAATCCTGATTAAAGAAAACACCCATAAAGTGGTTCAGGAGATATCCGCAGCCGCGCAGGTCGTCATCGACATCCTTAAACGAAATCTCTTTGAAAGAACTGCCGATGTTGGCTTTCTGGCAACTGATGATGACTTAGTCCGCTTTCTGTCCAATCCGGAAAGGACTCACCAGGATGTATCTATAATCGAAGACAGACTCCGCGAGTACAGAGATAAGTACACAGTATACAATGAGATTATCATACTGGACACTGACGGCTATGTCTGTGCCCACCTTGATCCCACAAACAAGATCACAACTTCGACAGACCCGCTTATCGCCGAAACGCTTGAGGCCGCAGACTACGTAGAAACATACAGAAAAAGCGATTTAGCACTGAACACAGGAGAAGTCCTGATATACTCTCAGGCTATCAAGTCACCGGACACAGGGGGATGCCTTGGCGTACTGTGCCTTATTTTTGATTTTGCCGGTGAAATGAACGGAATTTTCGAACACCTGAGTGAGTTATCCAAAGATACAATCCTGATTGTGCTGGATGAACGGGGTTATGCTATTGCTTCCAGCGATACTGATTCAGTTCCCACAAATAAAAGACTCAGCATGAATCTGGATCAAGATTTTCAAATTATCAACATAAACAAAACCACATACCTTTCTAAGACGGTGAAGACCAAAGGATATCAGGGATTCTTCGGCTTACCTTGGTATGGACATGTCCTGAAAAAACTGGACACCGCCTTCAGCCACAGCAGCGACAATTCCTTCAACGCTGCCGCCATCAGAGATAAAGCCCACTTTTCAGGACGGCTGACCCATGTGGAAGATGCTTCAGAAAACGTGCTCTCGGACCTTGAACTGGTAGTTCAGAACGGCGAAATCATGGCTGCCAAGAAATGCATTGAACCAAACCTTGTTGAGCAGATGGAAGGGCGCGCACTCCCCCACATTCTCAACGAAATTAAAAAAATCGGAGATCAGGTCCAAAATGTTTTTCAGTATTCCACTGACGAACTCCTGCAACTTGTTACCTCTTCAAGACTGCACGATACCCAGTTTCTTGCCCAGCTCGCTATCGATATTATGGATCGCAACCTCTACGAACGAGCCAACGATTGCCGCTGGTGGGCACTGACTTCCGACTTCAAACTCATCCTTGCAAAACAAACCATAGATGAAAACGACCGTGACCGGATGCGTAAGATTCTGGGCTACATAAACAGTCTCTACACAGTCTACACCAACCTGTTCATCTACGACAGATCGGGGAAGATACTGGCCTGCTCCAATCCCGGTGAATATAACAAGGAAGGTCGGATATTAAACACAGGCTACGTGGGCCAAACAATCAGAATTACAGATTCGCAGCTCTACTGCGTTTCCGACTTCTTCAAGACGGATCTCTATGCCACAGACGGGAAGGAGCGTTACACTTACATATATAATGCATCCATCACCTCACACGAGGATTCATCCCATGTACTGGGCGGCATCGGTATTGTTTTTGATTCGGAACCGGAATTTGAAGCAATGTTGACCGACGTCTTGCCGCAGGACGGACAGGGCCGGATAATTGAAGGTGCTGAAGGAATGTTTGTTGAGCCGAATGGAAAACTGATTGCCAGCACCAATCCTGATCGCAATCCGGGTGAAACCATAAATCTGGATCATGATTTCACCCAGCTCACCGAAGGAGAATCCAGCGTAAAATTGATCGAGGAAGACGGCTCGCTCTACGCTATCGGCTGTGCGCATTCATCCGGATACCGAGAATACAAGCGGGATGGTGACTATAAAAATGATGTACTTTGTATTGTGCGGGTGCTCATTTAAGACGAACGTCCGCACCAGTAGCCGTGGCGGTAATAATAAATACGGTGTCCAATCAAAGCCCCCGTGCCCCGGACAACAACAAGTGCCACCTGTAATGAATCCATAAAACCCAACCATCGGGAAGCAGTATAAATAATTATAATTTCTGCTACCCAGACAAGAAAAGAAGCTCCCCAGATATCATGCCACAGGAACCAGAATTCCGGCATAATCAATCCGCCCCAACAAATGAGCGGGCCACGCTCAACCGGCGCATGGAGAACTTTAGGAGTCCTTCCGCCTTCAAGGGGATAGATCAGGAAACGGAAAAATGAATCTTTCAGGCTTAGTTTTACCCTAGGGCGGGGAGCACGTTTTACGGGTTCATCCCGTAGGTCCGGATCACCCGTCAGAACAACATCTTCCACTACTTCTGTTACTGATTCCACTTCAGGATCAGCGTTGCTGAATTCAAATTGCTCACCAACAACCTCCGGTCCGGGCAGGCAACTGACAGCTTGAAATTCCTGCTGCCTTCGCACAGCAGATTTCTCCACACTTTCAAAAGTAAATTGCGGAGGTCGAAGCGCGGACCGGATTATTCCAGGAGCAGCGTTAATCGTATCCAGCGTGAATTTTTCCAGCACATCATTTAATTTATCGAGATCAAAATAAGCGATTTTCTTTTCATCAGAAATATAGTTCCCATCGTATAGTACTGAAAAAGCGGCTTTGCTGTTATCCGCCGGCCAGTAATATTTACTGAGCTTACGAAAAGTAGAACCGAACCTACGAAAAATAAGGAAAAGAGATTTCTTCCGGGTAAGATAAAATTCACAGGAGGGGCATTTCTGCACACTAATACCATCTACGTTGTAAGTAAGCTTACTGCTTTTGTCCCCGCAATTCACACACTCGAGACCCTCCTCTTCCGCAGGGTTTTCAAACTCCTTCACAAAATCCTTAAAACTAGTCCTATTCGGAGAAACTGCGGCACAATATCCGGCAAGCGAAAGGGACCATCCATGACTCATATAGATAATGAAGAACATGAAAATAGAACTTAAATCTTCAAAAATAATCAAGTCATACAACCCGTGGGCCAAAACGGCATAGAGAAATGCTATAACCAACAACCCCCAGCCAATTTTGTTTTTAAGCAGCGAATAAACAGCAAGTCCCATAAACAGGCTGAAACTTATATGCATTGGAGTAGAAAGCAATAAGCGTAGCACCATTGTAACATATGGCTGTTCACTTTCGGCTACGTAAAAATAGTTTTCAATCACAGCAAAACCGAGCGCGACACAAGCCATATAAATCATGCCGTCAGTCGGTTCATTTATTTCCTTCCGAACAAAAATCAAACACAGAACCATAGCGATGAGCTTCGAAATCTCCTCCACCGGCCCAATAACAAAGAGAGAGCCAAATCCATTTTTGATCTCACTGATACCGAACGACTCAAGCCAGATATACAAAAATATAGCCAGACAAAATGAAACACCCCCACCGACAACGGTAACAAGAGCCATTTTACCGAAAGGTTCTTTCTCGTGAACGTCATATGATTGCAGGAAACGAATATAGAAAAAGCCGGATACAAAGGACAAAAGAAGGAGAAGATAAGCACTCATAATGATCAACCAGTAAAGTTACACACAGTAAAAACAAACAAAAAACGCCAGACTGTGAACCGACTACCTTAAAACAAAAACAATAGCTATGCTTAATAAACATATTTCACTTCACGTTTTATTGGCATAGCTCCTCCCCAAAAAACGGTAATTTTAAGCACCGCCCTTAATATAATGATTACTTTCTCCTAAACCGCAGAAATATGCCCATCAGAGCAACCAACAATAGTGCTGCCAATTCTACAGAGCTATCTACATTGGGATTAAAAACGCAACCACAAGCGGCAACCCTACCAGGAACCACAGGGTCGGTAACTCTACCCACCACGGGATTAGAGTCATACTCCCCGTTATCCTTCACTGAATAATTCACGGTATATACCTGCCCGCCGGTCAGGACCGCGCTCTGGGGAAGATACTGCCCGCTGTTGGCTTCGTCCGTAAGCCAGAAATACCCCTCCTCGGATGGAGTTTTATCAGGGCTGTAAATAAATGTTTTGCTGGGCTTATCAGAAAAAAGTTTGGCAAGAGTCAGATAGCCAACCGCACGTTCTCCAAGACTTGAACTATTGAAGCAAAAGTAAGCGACCTTACCGTAAGTTACCGTGGCATTAAATTCATAAATTTGTGAACCGAGCATTGCGTCCAATTGTACAGAACGGTATTCATCTTCGATCTCTTCTTTGGTACGCACCAGCTTGGCATTAGAATTTATTGCCACCGTAGTTCCGGATGGCTGAACCGATGCAGGAGCAATAATTTTATCCCTAGCGATAGGTATTGAAAATACATAGACTGCTCCAGCACCATTCTTACCAATTTCATTTTTTTCATCGGCCCCTACAAGAGCAAGCTCCCCGGAGACCGCTACACAATTGCCAAACTTAGCTTCCGTTTCTGTATCATCCCCATCTGTATCAGTACGCGCAGTAAGCTTCTTAACTATACCCCAGTTATTCGCACCACCCTGATCTTTGGAAAAGACATAAGCTGCACCAGCTTCATTTTTACCAGACTCATCTTTACCGTCTGCCCCCACAACAACAAGATCACCGGAAATTGATACGCTGCTGCCAAAATATCCACTTACCTCTGTATCATCCCCATCACTATCGTTACGCGCAGTTAATTTCCTAACTATGCCCCAATTGCTCGCACCGCCCTGATCCATATAGAAAACATAGGCTGCTCCGGCACTGCCTTTACCGGAGGCTTCTTTATGATGTGCACCAATGAGAGCAATATCACCGGAAATAGATACGCTCCATCCAAAGTAAGCATATGCTTCAGTATCACCCAAATCAGCTTCAGTGCGTGCGGTCAATTTTTTTGCAATGCCCCAGTTATCGTCACCACCCGCATTCTTTGAAAAAACATAGGCTGCCCCGGCATTGGTATCACCTGATTCATCCTTAAAAGTAGCTGCCACAAGAAGAAGATCACCGCTGGCAGATACGACACGTCCGAAATAGGCATCCGCTTCGGTATCACCCACATCAGCATCGGTACGCGCGGTCAGCTTCTTAACTATACCCCAATTATTGGTACCGCCCTGATCTTTGGAAAAGACATAGACTGCTCCGGCATTATTCGCACCGGGTTCATTCTTGGAATAAGCTCCGACAAAAACAATATCCCCGGAAATGGATACACTACAGCCAAAGTATGCATTAAGCTCCGTATCATCCCCATCAGCATCGGTACGAGCAGTAAGTTTCTTAACTATACCCCAATTATCCGCTCCGCCCTGATTCCGCGAAAATATATAAACAGATCCGGCATCATCTTTCCCCGGTTCATTTTTCCAATAAGCTCCCACAACAGCACAATCACCGGAAATCGAGACACTATAGCCGAAACGGGAATTCGCTTCCGTATCATCCACATCAGCTTCAGTGCGAGCAGTCAGTTTCTTTACTATGCCCCAATTGTTCGCACCGCCTTGATCCCTATAAAAAATATAGGCTGCCCCAGCTGCACCTTTGCCTGATTCATCCTTACTCTGTGCCCCTATCAAGGCAACATCACCATAAACTGATATCTCGTTCCCGAAATACGCGTTTGCTTCGGTATCATCCGCCCCGGCATCGGTGAGTGCAGTCAACTTATTTTCGATGGAAACAGTGGGATCAACAGTTATGGGATAAACGGCACTGCGGTCATCAACGGACCAGACAAGACGCCCGCCCGCAACGGACATGGAACAGACAAGTTGATTTTCGGATGCATCCCAGGCCTTGATGCCTGAATAATTAAGGGAGTTGTCACCAGCAAAAACAATATCGTTCCCGTTCTGTTCAGGCCTGAGATTACCGGAAACAGCAAAGGAGAATTGAAGAGGACCATCGCCAACAGGCCTCTGCTCAAGCAGCAAACCATGCTCAAAAGAGGAGCCGTGGTTAATATACCATTCGGTCAGTCCTTTTTGCTCAAAATTAAGTTGAGCACCCACGGTCCTTAAGCTCGGGGTACCTGATTTTTGCATCGAACCTTTACGTCCGAAGCCCTCAAGATTTAGCGCAAACCAGCTATCCCCGTTTTTGAAACGGACATTATTTGCGTCCGCACGAAATCTCAAACCATCTACTGTTGCAGCTGTTACTATTCCAGCAGTAGACATTTCAAATTGTTTAAGTTCATCACTCAGGCTACGCTGTATTTTGGAAGTCACGTCCGCTGGAACATTGCTCAACTCAATTGCTTTAGAAGCAATGACTGGAGTAACATCGGCATTGGCAACTGCGGCATTACGGAACAAGGGCAAAACGAGTAAACAGAAAAGCAATATACATATCCAAAAGACCTTCATAGCCAACCCCTTACAAAAGAAGCATCTACATTCCGCAGCACATACATCATGAATGATTATCAAATACGCAAATCTTTCAAAACAAATTATGGCATACAACTAAAAAACCAACATAATTAACCAAAATCCGACACTGAAATTTATCAATTAATTGAAATTACGTGCAAGTCAACATAATTATATTCAAAATACAAAAACACAGAGCGCAATAATAACAGATATTATACAGTCACAAAATCTGCTGACCCAATGGAGAGCAGTACACGAACAAATGTCCCGGGATCCCTAAACTATATCGACAACAATTTCCCCACCATGCTATAGACAGCAGGTAGCGATCAGCGTAAATGGATTTCCCAGCCTTCCATATGTTAATGACGGTCGCAGGCCATCAAAACCAAATTATCAGGGTTTATAAAATGGAAACAATCAGCAATCCGCAAGAACTTCAAAATCTTTGCCTTATGCTTCGCGCTGAGGGCAAAAAGATAGGCCTAGTGCCGACCATGGGCTATTTTCATGAAGGTCACCTCAGCCTCATGGACGCCGCCCGCAAGCAGTGTGACGTGCTTATCGTCAGCCTGTTTGTGAACCCCACCCAGTTCGGGGAAAATGAGGATCTTGATGCCTACCCCCATGATCTGGAACGGGACTCCAAGCTTGCCGAAGAGCGCGGCGTGGACATACTTTTCACCCCGGTGCGCGATGACATGTATTTTGACGACCACTCAACCTGGGTGGAAGTGCCCGACCTTGCCACCAATCTCTGCGGCAAATCGCGTCCGGTACATTTCCGGGGCGTGGCCACTGTGGTCACCAAGCTTTTCATGACCGCCCAGCCGCACGTAGCTGTGTTCGGGCAAAAAGACTGGCAGCAACTGGCGATCATTAAAAGAATGGTCCGCGACCTGAACATTCCCGTGGATGTGCAGGGCCATGAAATTGTGCGCGAGGAATCCGGGCTGGCCCTGAGTTCCCGCAACGTCTACCTGACCGAGGAAGAAAAGTCCGTAGCTCCCAATATCCAGAAAGGTTTGCAGAAAATGCGCGACTGGGTAGCTGCCGGAGAAGCCGATGCAGACAAGCTTAAATCAGATCTTGTTGAATTCTATACTGAAACAATTCCTTCCAGCCGAGTTGACTATATCGAAATTGTAGACCCGGAAAATATCAATATCCTTAAAAATGTGGGCGATTCTGCACTTTGTGCGGTAGCATTACAGCTTGGTAATGCCAGATTGATAGACAATCTGCTCATAAAAGTGTAAGGTGCTTTTATTCTTATATGCAAATTTATTTATATAGCAATTTAGAGCTATAAATTTCGGGTAGTTATCGAGAAAAGGTTTCGGTAAACAATTACCCCCGCTAATTAATTCCAGGAGGAACTTTTAAATGATCAGCAGCAAAGGCAAGTACTTTTTTACCTCTGAATCAGTAACCGAAGGTCATCCCGACAAAGTCGCTGACCAGATTTCCGATGCAATTCTTGACGCTATTCTCGCTCAGGATAAAGATGCCCGTGTAGCATGTGAAACACTGGTAACCACCGGTATGGCATTCATCGCAGGTGAAATTTCCACCACCGGTTATGCAGACTTTCAGGCAATCGTTCGCGACACTATTCGTGAAATCGGCTACGTAAACTCCGATATGGGTTTTGACGCTGATACTTGTGCTGTTATTTCTTCTATTGATAAACAGTCCGTTGATATCGCACAGGGTGTTGACCGCAATACCCCCGAAAGTCAGGGTGCCGGCGACCAGGGCATGATGTTCGGTTTCGCATGCAAAGAAACCGAAACCCTCATGCCTGCTCCCATCCACTATGCACACAAGCTCTCCCGCAGACTGACTGAAGTTCGTAAAGACGCAACCCTCGACTACCTCCGCCCTGACGGAAAAACCGAAGTTGCTTTCGAATACCTTGATGGTAAGCCCGTCCGCATCGCCGACGTTGTTATCGCTGCCCAGCACGATGACGGCATCGAACAGGAACAGATTTACGAAGACATCAAACGTGAAGTTGTGCTGGCTTCCCTGCCCGCAGAAATGATCGACGATGCTACCAAAATCTACATCAACACCACCGGTCGTTTCGTAATCGGCGGCCCCATGGGTGACTGCGGCCTGACCGGTCGTAAGATCATCAACGACACCTACGGCGGCATGGGTAACCACGGCGGCGGCGCTTTCTCCGGTAAGGACCCGTCCAAAGTTGACCGCTCCGGCGCATACATGGCTCGTTACATCGCCAAGAACATCGTAGCTGCCGGCCTTGCCGAGCGCGCAGAAGTTCAGGTTGCATACGCAATCGGTGTTGCAGAGCCCGTATCCGTTCTGGCTACCTCCCACGGTACCGGCGAAGTTTCCGATGAAACCCTGACCGCAGCGGTCAAGGAAGTATTCGACCTGCGCCCCTGGTACATCTCCGAGCGTCTCGACCTCCGTCGTCCCATCTACAAGCCTTCCGCTTGTTACGGACACTTCGGTCGCAACAACCCCAACTTCACTTGGGAAAAGACCGACGCTGTAGACGATCTCAGAACTGCCTGCAAAATCTAAGCAGCCCTGAATCACACAGACTTGAAAGTCCCCGGAAGTTTCGACTTCCGGGGACTTTTTTACACTTGAGACAAAACGTTTTAGCGGGTAAAGAAACTGTTCACCAACCAGAACGCAAGTCAGGAGATATAGAATATGAGTGCTTTTAAAATCGTCGAAGCAAAACCGAACCCGGATTTCAATATTTTTTATTTCGCGGAACTGAACGGTTCCACCCGTATCGAGCATTCCCTCATGGAAAGCCTCGAAAAATACTGGAACGAATGGCTGCCCCATCTCAAAGCCTACACCTTGAAACAGCCTGAAGGCGGCAAGGGAACCGATTTTCTGCTGCTCTTCCTTGAAAAAGAAGTAGAAGATGCGGTTGAAGAAATCTGGCAGGAGACCCCCACTGAGGGTCTTGCGCATCACAACCTTGCCATCACCATGGTAATGTCCGCTGCTCAGTCTCTAATTCCGCAGTTGGAAGAAGGCAAATGTGCCCCGCTGCCCAAGCCGGGTGAAGAAGTACTCAAGGCTTTCGAATCACTCGATCTGACCTGGAACGCAGAAGGTACCGTAAACCGTCAGTACGCTGTCTTCACTCCCTTCCCCTACTCCGGTGGTTGTGAAGTCTGTTATCTTGAAGACACCTGCCCTAAGAGCCAGACCCGTCAGAATTAAGAATGCCTCCGGCGGCTTAAACCCTTTTGGAAAAGGGTTTAAGAATCCCAAAACTTTTTAGTTTGGCTTCGCCGTTTTAGCTATTAAAAAATCCGCTGCACTTTTTAGTGTAGCGGATTTTTTATGGTCAAACAGAAGTTACTTTCGACTCTCAACAGCCTGCTCATACACAGCCGTTATGCGTTTAAAAATATTGCCCCAAGTATAAGTGCCTGTCAGTTCATCTACCACTTCCGCATGCTGACATACTCCAGCATGCACAGCAGAAATGGCCTCCTCAAGTGCCACACTCAAGCGTTTATCAAGCTCAGGCCAATCTTCAGTCCGGGGCCTATCAATGGTCTGCAATGGAAGTAAATCAACAGTACGCACAACATCCGCAGGGCATCCGTAAAACAACTCCTTCACACCGGGCAAATCAGTGGCAATGATCATACAACCGCAAGCCAATGCTTCCAGCAACACAAGAGGAACGCCCTCAAAAAAAGAAGGCAACACAAAAATATGCGAACGCCGCATCAAATTCCCTAATTCCTGATGCGAAAGAATACCATATACTGTGACCCGCTTGCCCAATGTTGAAGCCAGATCCAGACATTCCTGCTTTTCCGGACCACTGCCCCCGCCAACTAAATGCAGATGAAACTTCTGATCACCAAGACCAGCCAGACACCGGAGCAGCCAAGGAACACCCTTGGCCCGATTGAGTTTACCCGCATACAGTATATGCACTGTGTCCTGATCCGGTTTGCAGGAGTCCGCATAAAAACATTCGCTATTAAAACCGCCGCAGATTGTTGTCACCCGCTCTTCAGGCAAGCCCAGCAATGTAGAAATTTCCCGCTTCTGCTGTCCGAAAAGAGCAATAACCCTGTCAATTCCCGACAGATCATCCAACAGTGAACGCCCCAGTTCAGGACACAAATTATGCTGGCGTAAACATGTACCGTGACACGTAGCGACGAGCGGAATATGGGGAGCAGCCCTTCTTGCTGCGGCAGTAGCCATCCATAGATGATTGGAGTGAATCAAGTCCGGTGAGAAACGGTCTACAGCCTCTCCGACCACCCGCTCAAACACCTCCATATACGCCGAAATATCTTCCGCATCCAAATGAGAGCATACAGTGCTGGGATAAGGCATGACATCGCTCATCCCCACCACTTTAAATTCAAGGTCCCGATCTTCAAAACGTACAAAAAGGCAATGCTCCGGCGCAATCATCCCGGCAAGCGGCGTATCTTTCAGGTCAAACGAAGCGGGTACTCCGCAGACAAGATACGGGGAATGTCCACAGTGCAGGCTCTGCCGAATCATTTCCTGAACATATTTACCACTCCCGGTGGCATCGGGAATCTGGCTCAAAAGATGAAGAATTCTCATGGCTAAAACATAGGCAGGATTTACTATCCGGTCAACAGATCAAAGTTTACGCATGAGTTGAAAGCCTAGAACCCATCAAGATTAACAATGGAAACCTGACTGAAGAATTAAATATACCTATTTGATATGGTTTTTAATTTTCTGATACGTATTAAACAAGATGAACACAATGCAGGTCGAATCACTCATAGAACACGGAACCGGAGTCCTGAATGAAGATTATCTCCTGATGGAGGATAATATCTTCGGCGTTTTTGACGGAGCAACCAGCCTGACCCATGAAACATATGAACACGGCTATACCGGCGGCTTTCTAGCTTCAAACCTTGCAGGTGAAGAGTTCAGAAAAAACGGCGGAACCATGCAGGAACTGGCACAGCGCGCCAACCAGAAAATCCGCAAGGGCATGGCTGAACGTAACGTCAATATGTCCAGCAAAAGAAATTTATGGAGCACCGGCGCGGCAGTGGTTCGTATTAAAGAGAACAAGATGGAATGGGCGCAGATTGGAGATTGCAGGATAGTATGTATTTACGATAACGGCGATTTCGAATTTCTCTGCAAATGCCCGGATCAGGACAGGGTTACTCTGAGTATGTGGAAAGAAGTAGGCCCGTCTGCTGAATCATCCATAGGCGTTGCCCTGCATGATCAGATATCCAAAGTTCGCTGCCGCATGAATCTCGATTACGGAGTATTCAACGGAGAACCCGAAGCAATAAATTTTCTCAATACCGGGATACATGATCTTGAGGGAGTCCGTAACATCCTTTTATTCACAGACGGCCTGCTAATGCCCAATGAGAACCCTTGCGAAGAACGGGATTACAACGAACAAGTCGACTTGTTCCATAAGTCCGGCCTCAAAGGACTCCGTGACCGCATTCGCAGCATTGAAGCCACCGACCTCAATTGCTGCACCTATCCCCGGTTCAAGACTCATGATGATATTGCGGCAGTTGCTATTGGGATGTAGCCTTTACTCCACAAACGCCACACTCTTCAAAAGAGTACGCTCGCCAAAAAATTTTTCCAGCCTCTCGCGCTCTGATTCAAGGATGCGAATTTCGGACAGCCCTACCTCTTCTTTTACCCCGCCATATATTTTCAGGGCTTGGTCAATGAAGCCGGATTCCACGAAGCAGACATTCATGGCATAGGAGCGGTCATTCCACTTCATACGGATTTTTATGATCGGATTGCGAGATTCCTGATCAGTAACTAGGTTACCTGTACGCACTAAAGTATCGCGCACGTTTTTGGGCAACATGACCGCAAAACGGCTCAGGTTCTCAGAGAATGCAGGCTCAAAGGCCACGTAATAATAGGGGTCCACCTTGAGTGCGATGGATTTGCCCGGAATGTTCAGGATAAACGGATTTTCGACAAAAGCTTTGCCCAGCCCTTCCTGAAGGCGATCAATTCGAATTTTATAATCTTGTAAGGACATTGGTGTAATCCCCCTTTAATCTAGTTATTACACCAAGTTTAATCGCATATCAAACAGACAGCGAAGATAGCACAATCTTCTATGTTCCTACAAAAAAAACACTGAAACTCGCGTATGTCTAAATACGCATCGTTTCAGTGTTTCACTACGCCTTGCATCTGGCACCTTCGCAACTGTCTGGTGGTGCACCTTATTTCAATTCATCCTTCATGCGGATATATGTGTCCTCGTCTATCTCACCTGCTGCGTAACGCTTCTTCAAGACATCCTGAGCGGAAGGAGCACTAGGGCCGGTATCCGGCCTACGAAACATGCGCACGGTAAAATATATGATCAACCCGATCACTATAAGCTGCAAAATACCGCCAAAATGGAAAGGCATCCAGCCACTCATTCCATACCCGGCACCATGACCGAATCCGGGACCGCCACACCAACTGCCTAATGCACTGATAAATTCCATGTCCTCACCTCGTATATTTTGATTACGCTTCAATCAAAGCATATACCATGCCATAAAATTTAGTGTAACAACTTAGCTAGTTACAAAAACCACTACACAAATCAGTGCAATCAGATGCACAAAAGAATGACCAAAAATTGCACACCTATCTTTCTTTGCAACAAACTATGCCCCAGTGAACAAGGCATGGTATGCAAAAAATAAAAAGAAGAGAAAAACGATTAGTTCATTCAGCATAATCATTGCATATCCCTCACTACTACTTCAGGTAATCGTAAGGCTGATCATCCATAACATTAATCCCGTAACGTTTTTTCTTTACATAAAATGCCGTGGAAAACTCAGAATCATCCGCGGACTTCCTGAAAAGTCTAATAGCCGACCATATTACAGCAACTGCAAATGTCAGCTGCACAGCCAAAACCCAAACAATTGTTCCCATCATCCCATCAGAAATAAATAGGTCCATAACATTAACTGCAATATCGTATATTTCCATTTCATACCTCGTAATTTTTCTAAATAGAATTACACGCGGCATGCCAGAAACAAAAAAATGATTGATCCACGGCAATTAGAAATCAACTTAACACGCTGTTAATTTTAACTAAATTTTACTATATGCAATATATTGCACGACCTAAACAAACCATGTGCATTGTCGCTTACTATTTTGTGCAAAACAAAACCCCGCAACACAAAAATGCTGCGGGGTTTTGTTTTGAATTGCAGATATGAACTATACGAAACGAATCTAATCAGCGAAGGCCTGCTTCATAAGATGCTTACCCAGCCCGCCCAGATCTTTCGGGGTGTAACCAAAAACATCCTGCCAGTTCTCAGTGGATTCCATACAGAAATAAAGCTGTTTGCCCATGCCGTGCTTACGCAGACGATCCACAATAAATTTGAACTGGCGCAGACGCAAAGGCCGCAACAAGCGCATTTTATTATCGTTCCCAGTGATGAACTCATCGTAGATGTAGGTTGTTTCCGGGAAGTTCTGTTCAATAATCGACTTGAGATGCGGCATATGCCTGAACGATCCGAGGCTGAAATAAGCGATCTGCTCCGGCTTCACGTAATCAAAAATCATGTCAATGATTTCAGCGTATCCTTCGCGCCAGCCCTCAAAACGAATTATGGGATCAAAATGGAGACAGACCCGGAAGCCCGCTTCAGCACAGGTGCGGGCAGCTTCGAGCCGCTCCTTGAGAGTCGAAACCCCGAACTCCTCATGCTCATTGACGAACGGTGCATTGAGAGACCATGCCGGAAGCAGACGGTCGGTACGTTTGACTACATCCATCCATGAAAGGTCGATAATCTTGGACTTAAGCTCCAAAGACACATTCGGATAATCACCGAGGAACTCAATCAGATCGCGGCTGTATCCGGTTACCGCTTCAAGGGCGAGGGAATCGGTAAATTCACCTGTTCCTATACGATACCGGGTAGAAAGGTCGGCAGAAAAAGCCTTGCCCAGCTCATCAAAAAGATCATTCTGGTTAGCCCAGACTTTAAGTACATTATCCTGAAAGTAAGCCTGCAAAATACAATAAGAGCAGGCCATGGGGCAGCCCTCTCCAATGTGAATGATCCGGTACCCGCAGCAGTGATAATAGCGGGTGCCGGGGCAGAAGCGCAGAAACTTGCCCTTGTACTCTTTCAGATACAAAGACTGCTTGCCGCCAAGCTCCCCGTGAGGGAAATTATCCGGGTCCACGATCTCCACCGGGAGATCAGGCATACGCGAAATCACGCGCTCAGTAAGCGGAACTTTCTGCATACTGCGATCAATATATATTTTTTCAATTCCCTTCAGATGATCGGGAAGTATGAATTCACTACTCATTTATAACTAGCCTCCGGCGGCCCTGCCGGGGGCCTTAAACTCTTTTTGTAAAAAGGGTTTAAGAATCCCAAAAACTTTTATTAGGGCTTCGCCGTTAAATTTTATTCAAACGTCTTATTTATCACGGCCCAATTCAAATAATTCTTCCCAGCCGCTGAATTTTGAAATGGATTCAAGATCGGCCATGGCCTTATCCATCATCTCGCGATTCTTGAATCTGGTCTGGATCAGGACCTCCCCGGTCTCGAAGTTGCCCACAGGCTCAACTCGCCATTTAGTCCCGGCACAAACTTCGGAAACAATCTTGTTGTGGGTCTTCTCCAGCTCGCTCAGCCGGGGATAGCGCAATTCCTTTGCGGCCTTGCAAAAACGAGAAACCGCATCTTTAGGTGATTCGCTTTCACCTGCAGACTCAAATGCGGGCACGGAAACCAAATCAGCAATAGATTTGTTCTCACGGCGGGAGGTCTCGTACAGCCAAGTCAGAAAATTCACCGCATTAGAACGGGACCAGCTCAGCTTTTCAAAAAACCGGACCAGCGCGGCGCGGTCTGTTTCATCAAGCTTTGAAAGCACGGAAACAGCAGCCAAAGGGATATGCCCGAGCCCCAGCAATTCATCAAACTCCGGCTCAAGTTCCATCCAATCCAGCCAGAATTTCATGTCCCGGGATTTGGGCTTGAGACCGAGCAGCGGAGCCACGGTTTTGGGAAGATCGGCAGCATCCATACGGGCAGAGAAAAAACGCATTGTCACCAACTTTAAAAATTCGTCAGCGGCACGCGCGCCATTTTCTTCCAGATGTAACACCGCTTTTGAAATATCATCAGCTGCATCAATATAACGGACCAAAACATCCATTCCGAGCTTTTCAGCAGCGGCAACCCTTGCCCTGCCTGCAACGAGCAGTTTCTTGCCGGAATCTTCAACCGCCAGCACCGGAACAAGCTGCCCATGCTTTTTAAGCGAGGGAATGAGCTTCTCTACCGGTGATTCAGGATGCAAAAGCCATGGACCGGAACAATCGATATCAGCCGGAGAAAGGCTGTAAACATTAGGATTACTCAATTTATTTAACCTCCGAAAAACGGAATAAGGTCGTGCTCAATTATAGTTTATGCACGAAATTTTATTATTTATCTACGCTTGACATGTTAGGGCGGCTGTACCTATAGGGATTATTAGGAAGAATTATAAGTTGCACCTTTAGACCTGTACATGCCGGGTCAACGGTCCCGGCTGTGAACATTCAGAGAAACGGAGTTGTTGAATGTCTGAAGCTTTACAAAACCAAAGGACTTTTGCACTTGTGGGCCACGGCGGTTGTGGCAAAACCTCTACCGCCGAGATGATTCTTTTTAATGCGGGCGTCATTGACAGACTCGGCAAGATTGAGGAAGGCACCACCGCCCTCGATACCGAGCCTGAAGAAATTAAACGCCGCGGTTCCATCCAGTCCGGTTTCGCCGGATACAAGTGGAACAAAAACGACCACTATCTTATCGACACTCCGGGTGATGCAAACTTCTGCGGAGATCGCCCCTACTCTCTAGCCGCGTCCGACGGCGTTGTCTTTACCATTGACGCCGTGGACGGAGTCAAGCCCCTTTCCCGCAAAGCATGGGCAGCAGTTGAAAATGCAAACCTCCCCACAGTTATTTACATCAACAAGATGGACCGAGACCGTGCAGACTTCGATTCTGCCTTCGACAGCTTAAACTCTGCTCTCGGCATCAGCCCCGTACTGCTGCATTATCCAATCGGAATCAAGGAAAATTTCAAGGGCGTAGTGGATATGCTCTCAGGTCAGGCCTATCTGTTCGAAGAGGACGGAAAAGTCTCCAAGGGCGATATTCCCGCCGATATCGCAGATGAAATTGAAATTCTGCGCGAAACCATGATCGAAAACATCGCTGAAAGTGATGAAGATCTCATGGAAAAATACCTTGAAGAAGGTGAACTTACCCCTGAAGAAATCGCCAAAGGATTAACCGCCGGTGTAATGAACCGCAGCCTGTTCCCGGTCTGCGTTGGTGCCGCACTGGAAAACAAGGGCGGTTCCTTCCTGCTGGATATGATCCAGACCTATCTGCCCTCCCCGCTGGATCATGCCGATTGGCAGGGCGAAGACGGTGAAACCCGCAAATCTTCCGCTGACGGACCTGTGGCCTGCTTTGTATTCAAAACCATTGCTGACCCCTTTGCCGGACAGCTTACCGTCTGCCGCGTTCTCTCCGGAACCGTCAGCGGCGACATGACTCTGACCAACACCAACACCGAAGCCAAAGAAAGAATGGGCAACATCCAGCTCATGGTCGGCAAGGATCAAAAACCGCTCAAGAGCCCCGCAGGCCCCGGTGCAATCATCACCCTTGCCAAGCTCAAGGAGACCTTCACCGGCGACACCCTCTGCGATGACGCTAACAAGTTCACCCTTGAAAAGCCGCAACTTGCTCCGCAGCTGATCACCTTCGCCCTTTCCCCAGCGGAAAAAGGTGACGAAGATAAGGTCTTCCAGGCTATTCAAAAACTGCTTGCCGAAGACGTAAATCTCAGCCTTTCCCGCGATGAGGAAACCGCTGACATCCTGCTTTCCGGTATGGGCCAGAACCATATTGAAATCTCCGTAGAGAAAGCAAAACGCCGCTACAAGGCTGAAATCGTGCTCAACGCACCCAAGGTTCCCTACCGCGAAACCATCAAGGGCTTTGCTGAAGTCAACGGGCGTTTCAAGAAGCAGTCCGGTGGACGCGGACAGTTCGGCGATTGCTGGATCAAACTTGAGCCGCAGACCAAGGGCGAAGGATACGAATTCGTCAATAAAATTGTTGGCGGCGTGATTCCCAAGCAGTACATTCCCGCAGTCGACAAAGGCGTACAGGAGGCTGCTCAGAAAGGAATCCTTTCCGGTTCCCAGATTATTGATTTCAAGGTCACTCTTTACGATGGCTCCTACCATTCCGTTGACTCCTCGGAAATGGCCTTCAAAGTTGCCGGATCAATGGCTTTCAAGAAAGCCTGCGAAGAGGCCGGGGTTGCTCTGCTTGAACCGCTGATGAACGTTGTGGTCGAAGTACCTGATGAATTCATGGGCGATATCATCGGCGACCTTTCTTCCCGCCGCGGTAAGGTGCTCGGTTCCGACTCCACCGCTGGCGTAACCGAAGTTAAGGCCCACGTGCCCATGTCCGAAATCCTCAAGTACGCACCGGACCTGCGCTCCATGACCGGTGGACAGGGAACATTCACCATGGAACTGTCTCACTACGAGGAATGCCCGCCGCCCATCGCTGATAAAGTTATTGAAGAGTTCAATGCAGGTAAGGAAGAATAAAAACAGCCCCTCCATAAAGTTTGAATAATTGAGGCCGGAACGCGAGTTCCGGCCTTTTCTTATTGCCTAATCTCAGCCCTATTATTAAAATAATTATATTTTATAAGTTCCAATAACGGAGAAAAAAAATGGATAATTTAGAACTCGTTCTGAATGCGGTCAGTGTATATCAGGCTCAAATTGATCAAGTTGACAAAATCTGGAACTACTTCAGCGTTGTGTCTCTTACTGTTGTGGGAATAATATTGAACAGCGACAAGGCTGTGCGGACAATGAAGGAACCCTTGGTAATTATCGCAGCCTACCTCATTTTTTGTATCAACAACCACTTGGCATTGGTGAAGTTTCATAAACAATTGGATCAGCTAGGTGCACTAGTAGCTTCATTGAAAGTTAATACCGGAGACAAGCTGACCACCTTTGGAAAACAGGATATTGATTGGACCCAAGAATCCCATATCTTATTTATAATTGCTGTTTGCGCCGGCTCTCTGCTCACTGCATGGATCAGAATAAAAAACCACAAAAAATAATCTGACCTCCTCATCCCCAAAGTACTTGCCGAAGAAGGAAACCCTATGAAACCGGGACAAAAGATTGGATTCTCCGGGCCACAGGACGGGCAACAAGGTCGCACCTGCACTTAAGTGTTTTCGTGCGTGGAGTATCAATTGATCCGGAACCGCTCTTTACGTTGGATCATACCTAAGTTGCAACTACCCTGACTTTAATGGACACTTACTATCCCACTTTATCATTCAGGAGAATATCATGAAAAAAACAATCACCGCCTTTCTTCTCGGCGTATTCATAACCCTGACTGGATATATTCCGTTTTACATGCATGTACGTGAAAAATGGTTCGACCTGGGCCGAAACACAGGCCAGATAAATGGACTTGCAACTGCTCTCAAAGCACTGGAAAAAGAATTTGGACCATATGACGGAGAATCTGATTATCGTACTTTGTTCTCGGTAAAAGCAACCAGTGTAGTAGTTATTGAAAAAGACGGTAAAAAAGAAATCCAGATATACTAAGCATTCAAAGTCACATAACTAAATCTCCCGTGACTTAAACCGCAAATAAGTGATATTATGCCGACAGTCTAAAAAATTCCGAACTCACAAATACGGGAGAAAGAAAATGAGTGACGAAAAAAAATGTCCGGTAACCGGACGCACTGCAAGCCAAGTTGCGGGAAGCGGCACATCAAATAAAGAATGGTGGCCCAATCAGCTCAACCTTCATATCCTGCATCAGCATTCAACAAAATCCGATCCCATGGGCAAGGGATTCAACTATGCTGAAGAGTTCAAAAAACTGGACCTTGAGTCCCTTAAAAAAGACATCTTCGAACTGATGACCACCTCGCAGGATTGGTGGCCCGCAGACTACGGTCATTACGGACCGTTTTTCATACGCATGGCATGGCACAGTGCCGGGACTTACCGCATCGGAGATGGACGCGGTGGTGCCGGGTCCGGTAGCCAGCGTTTGGCGCCGCTGAACAGCTGGCCGGACAACGTAAACCTCGATAAAGCCCGTAGGCTGCTCTGGCCCATCAAGAAAAAATACGGACATAAAATTTCATGGGCCGACCTGATGATCTTTGCCGGAAACTGCGCCATTGAATCCATGGGACTTAAGCCTTTCGGATTCGCTGGCGGGCGCGAAGATATCTGGGAGCCGGAGGAAGATATTTATTGGGGTGACGAAGACACATGGCTCGGTGACGAAAGATATAAAGGTGACCGTAAGCTGGATAATCCGCTGGCAGCAGTTCAGATGGGACTCATCTACGTGAATCCCGAAGGTCCCAACGGGGAACCCAATGCTGTGGCATCCGGCAAGGACGTGCGCACTACATTTGCACGTATGGCCATGAACGATGAAGAAACCGTGGCCCTCGTGGCCGGGGGACACACTTTCGGTAAATGTCACGGAGCCGGGGACGCAGCCAACGTGGGGCCGGAGCCGGAAGGCGCGCCCATCGAAGATCAGGGACTGGGCTGGAAAAGCAGATTCGGCAGCGGCAAAGGCGGAGATACCATTTCCAGCGGCATTGAAGGAGCTTGGACTCCCACCCCCATCAAGTGGGACAACAGCTATTTCGAGACCCTCTTCGACTATGAATGGAATCTGGAAAAAAGCCCTGCCGGAGCATGGCAATGGCATCCCTCCGATCCTGAAGCGAAAAAGGCAGTGCCCGATGCCCACGATCCGTCAAAGACCCACGCGCCCATGATGACCACCGCGGACCTCTCCCTGCGCATGGACCCGATCTACGCGCCCATTGCCAAGAGATTCCATGATAACCCGGAAGAATTTGCGGACGCCTTTGCACGGGCATGGTTCAAGCTGACTCACCGCGACATGGGACCACGCTCCCGATATCTCGGTTCCATGGTTCCCGAAGAAGAACTCATCTGGCAGGACCCTGTTCCTGCTGTGGATCACGAGCTTATTGATGAGAAAGATATTACCGACCTGAAGGCAAAGATTCTGGCATCAGGCCTGTCTGTTTCCAAGCTGGTTTCTGCTGCATGGGCCAGCGCATCCACCTACCGCGATTCCGACAAGCGCGGCGGTGCCAACGGCGCACGAATCCGTCTTGCACCGCAACAGGCTTGGTATGTAAACCAGCCTCTGCAACTGCCTGAATTGCTCAAAATTCTGGGAAAGATTCAGGATGAATTCAACAGCCAGCCCAGTAACAAAAAAATATCCATTGCTGATTTGATCGTGCTGGGCGGTTGCGCCGCAGTGGAACAGGGAGCAAAGAACGCAGGTTTTAATATAACCGTACCCTTCACTCCGGGACGCACCGATGCATCGCAGGAACAGACCGATGTCCATTCATTTGCCGTGCTCGAACCTGCCGCCGATGGTTTCCGCAATTATCAGAAGGTTAAGTATTCCGTTACCCCGGAAGAATTACTGATAGATAAGGCCCAACTCATGACCCTGACCGCGCCGGAAATGACCGTACTCATCGGGGGAATGCGTGTGCTGGATGCCAACTTTGACGGCTCCAAACACGGCGTATTCACTGACAAACCGGAAAGCCTGAATAACGACTTCTTCAGCAACCTGCTCGATATCGGCACTGTCTGGACACCCACTTCCGAAGATGCCGAACTGTTTGAAGGCCGCGACCGGGAAAGCGGCGAGCTCAAATGGACCGCCACCCGCATCGACCTTATCTTCGGTGCCAATTCCCAGCTCCGGGCAATTGCCGAAGTCTATGGATGTGAAGATTCTGAAGAAAAGTTTGTGAACGATTTCATCGCCGCTTGGGATAAAGTGATGAATCTGGACCGGTTTGAGCTGAGATAAATATAACATAACCACATAAACAACGCGGCGTATCACCATTTTGATACGCCGCGTTGTTGCAATAAATAATCGTTAAAAATCTTCTATTCTTCCTTAACCCCGAAATGACGTTCGTCTCTGGCCTGCTCGCGCCCGACTTTTTCAATAAATTCAGCATATTCCTTATCATCTTCCAAAATGTGCTTGCTCCACCAGCCAATGGCAAACTTTGATATTTTCTCCGCCTCACGAACAAAATCATGATCAGCAGAAACCTTAGTCTTCTTATGATGTGCCTTGATTTGCTTGGTGTAGCTTCTAATCTTTTCCAAGTAGAGATCATGCAGCTCAATATGGGCAAACGCCTTGGGGTAATTATATTTGGCGAGCAGAGCTTCCTCAGTGATAAAATGCTTGAATGCGTAACTACGCAATTCAAAAATTGAGATAAGAAGCTGCCCAATGGTTATCTTCTTACCCGCCCGAGCAAGATCACATAGACTAGCGATTTTACTGCAAATTGAAAAATATTGCTGATGCTGTTTATCAATATCATCAATATCCAACAGATATTTGGCCTTCCACAAACTATCCTTTCCGCTTTCCATACAACTTTATCCTTTTAGAGTTTTATTTAACTGTGCCCTAATTCGAAAAAAACTCAATAATTAAATCAACTCAGACAAGTTCATACAAACGCATACCCTAAAATCTAATCTACAACTTCTCTCATTTTCATTATTTTCCCTCGCCCCCTTGTCCAGCGTGGAAAATTAAACTACTTAATGGACTGCTTATTTGTTATTAATTAATGATCGTCCGGCTGGGCAAAGAAATTCCCGGCCATGAACATATTTTTACCGCAAACAGTTTAACCGTAAGTATAATCGTGAGCCTAATCAGAACCTTATTTTTCTACCTTGTATTTTTCCCGGCCACCATATTCTTCTCCATCGTGGCTATCATCGGACGCAACCAGACTTCCGCCCACTGGAGTGAACGAAACTGGGGAAAGGTCGTCACCTGGCTTTGTGCCAGCACGGATCGGGTGGACCTGAGCGCACTGGATAAAAACCAGACTTACGTGTTCATGGTAAACCACCAGAGCTTTTACGATATCCCCCTGCTTTTCAAGCACCTTGCTCCTTGGGAATTCAAATTTGTTGCCAAAAAGCAACTTTTCGATTTCCCGGTCTTTGGACATGCTATGTCCGCAGGAAATCACATTTCCATTGACCGTGAAAACCGCAGACAGGGCATGCGCGACATCCAGAACGCCATTAACGTCGCCGACAGCGGACTATCCCCGCTGATTTTCCCTGAAGGCACCCGTAACCCCGCCCCTGAAAAAGACGGACTTATGGAATTTAAAACCGGCGGAATGGTGCTGGCCCTTAAATGTAAGAAACCCATCGCCCCGGTAGTTATGTACGGGGTCAACCGGGTCTGCAAAAAACACAGCCTGTGGATGAACCCTTTTCAGGAAATCAAAATCAAGGCTCTGCCTCCCATTGATATTTCAGAATACAAAGTGCGTGACCGTGTCAAACTCAAGGAACAGCTTGAAGAAGTCATGGGCGCAGCCTACGCGGAGCTGAAAAATGAGTGATCCTCAACTTACTGTATGCCCGCTTGGCGGACTTGGTGAAATCGGCCTGAACTGTATGATGCTCAGCACTGCTGAAAGCACTGTGGTAGTCGATTGCGGCCTGATCTTCCCGGATGACTCACTTTTCGGCGTAGACATCGCCATCCCCCGCTTCGATCATATTCTGGCTATGAAAAACACTCTTAAAGGGATTGTTTTAACCCACGGACATGAGGACCATATCGGTGCTTTGCCGTGGCTGCTCCCTTATATAGATGTTCCGGTCTATGGCTCCAAATTCACCCTAGGACTGGTGGAAAACAAACTACGCGAACATAATCTTGAAGATTATGTAGATCTGCGTGAAGTGAAACCTCATGACCGCATAGAACTAGGCGACATGATTTTCAACTTCTTCCCGGTCTGCCACTCAATCATTGATGGATTCGCACTGGGCATTGAAACCCCTGTGGGCCGAGTTATTCATACCGGGGACTTCAAGATCGACCGCAACCCGCTGGACGGGCATGCCACTGATCTTGAAGCGATCAGCAAATTTTCCGAACAAGGCGTCACTCTGCTCTTCTCCGACTCCACCAACGTGGAACAGGACGGGCATGCTCTCACTGAAAGTGAAATCAAAAACACCATGCGCGATCTTTTTGAAGAAGCGGAAGGCCGTATTCTGGTCACCCTCTTTTCCAGCCATATCCAGCGCATGCAGGAAATTTTCGACCTTGCTGTGGAAACTGGACGCAAGGTAGGAGTCAGCGGTAAATCACTTGCCCGCAATATTGATCTGGCCCGCGATCTGGGCAAGCTGCGTTTTCCGGGCGGGACACTTATCGATCTTGAAGACCTACCAGACTATTGTGATGATGAAATAGTGCTGCTGGTAACCGGATCGCAAGGTGAATCACTGGCCTCTCTTTCACGCCTTTCTACAGGGGACCACCGCCAGCTTTCTATTAAAGAAGGCGACCTTGTACTCATGTCTTCACGTTTTATTCCCGGCAACACCAAGGCCATTACCCGAGTAATCAACAGACTGTACAAGCTCGGCGCGGAAGTCCTTTACGAAAAAGTTCAGGGCATCCACGCATCCGGGCACGCCCACCGTGAAGAATTGCGCACCATGCTGGAGACAGTACGTCCCAAATATTTTATCCCGGTCCACGGAGAATACAGGCACCTGATCAAACATTCCCGTTTGGCAGTTGAAACCGGAGTAGCCCCGGAGCGGGCACTGGTCATTGAAGACGGCGAGCCGGTAACCTTCCTGCTGCACGGAATCCGTTTTGAGGAAAACGTGCCCGTACAATGCACCTTGGTTGACGGCAAAGGTGTCGGCGACGTTGGACAGACGGTACTCAAGGAACGTCAGCTGCTTGCCGGTGAAGGTCTGGTCATTGTCGCGCTGGTGCTTGATGTTAATACCGGTGAAATTCTGAAAGGACCGGAAGTAACCTCCAAGGGCTTTGTGTTTGAACAGCAGTATTCACACCTGCTCGAAGATGCCAAATGCATTGTGCTTGATGTTTTTGAAAACATTCCTCCCGGACATACCAACAAGCTCAAGGAGCGCATCCGCTCCGCCCTGCGCAGATTTTTCCGCAAGGTACTGGGTCGCGATCCTGTGGTCATTCCCCTTGTCATTTCCCTTACCGGAGATGAAGACAAAGACATCGACGCCAAATGCGAGAAATGCATGCTCTAGAAATCCAAACCATGTTTGGCTGATTTTCCCATTTGTGCTATATTTATTTTTGCGACTGAACCAGATCATGCCGGGAGATTAAATGAAAGTTTACAGAATCAGACATGGCGAACAGGTGTTCTATGCCACTCAGGAAGACGGGCATTTCAAAAGCCTCGTTACAGGGCAGCCCGGTTCTGTACCCATCCCGGCATCGGAATGCACGGTCCTGCCTATTGTGGTTCCTTCCAAAATTGTCTGCGTAGGCCTGAATTACAAGGCTCACGCCGCTGAACTTGATATGAAAATACCGGATGAACCCATGATTTTCCTCAAACCACCCTCTGCGGTTGTAGGAAACAACGACGCCATTATCATCCCTTCATCTTCCCAGCAGGTGGATTATGAAGGCGAGCTGGCTGTAATTATGGGCCAGACAACAAAAAATGTACTTCCGCAGGACATTGCACCGCGCATCTTCGGCTACGCCTGCGCAAATGATGTTACCGCAAGGGATTTCCAGCGCAAGGACACCCTATTCACCCGGGCCAAAGGATTTGACACTTTCGCCCCGGTGGGCCCCTGCATTGAAACAGATATTGATGTCAGCGGGCTGGGCATCCGAACTATAGTTAATGATAAGGTCCGCCAGGAAGGCACTATTGCAGACATGCAGTACAGCCCGGCGGAACTGGTCAGCTACATCTCGCGCATCATGACCCTCAATCCCGGCGATGTGATTATGACCGGCACTCCTCCGGGAATCGGCACACTTGCTGCCGGGGATCGGGTGGAAGTGGAGATTGAAGGAATCGGCACTCTCAGCAACCCGGTAGTTGACGATGATTCATTGAAGGCGCCTGTACAGTAAATATTTTCAAAAAACCTCACGCACAGGGTTGCCTTTTCAGGCTATATCCCGTAAACGTGCGTAGCCAAATCACACATTCCGGCATCACGATGGGTGCCTGCAACGGTTGCAGGTTCTTTACCGCCGGAATGGAGGAAAAACCCAGGAGGAAATTATGGCATACGTAACTATGAAGCAGATGCTTGAGACCGGTGTTCACTTCGGTCACCAGACCCGCAGATGGAATCCCAAAATGCGTCCTTACATTTTCGGCGCACGTAACGGTATCCACATCATGGATCTTCAGCAGACTGTTAAACTTTTCCGCAAGGCTCACGATTTCATCGCTGACAACGTAGCTAAAGGCGGCAAAGTTCTTTTCATCGGCACCAAGCGTCAGGCTCAGGAAGCTATCGCTGCTGAAGCAAGCCGTGCAGGCATGTTCCACGTGACTCACCGCTGGATGGGCGGAACTCTCACTAACTTCCAGACCATCAAGAAAAGCATCGATCGCCTCAAAAAGCTCGAAGAAATGTTCGAAGACGGTTCCATCAAACGTTTCCCCAAAAAGGAAATCGTAATGATGGGTCGTGAGGTTAAAAAACTTAACCTCGCACTCGGCGGTATCAAAGACCTTAACGGTTCCCCCGCTGTTGCTTTCGTAATTGACCCCAAGCGTGAGCAGATCGCTATTCAGGAATGCCGCAAACTCGGTATCCCCGTAGTTGCAGTAGTAGACTCCAACTGCGATCCTGATATGGTTGACTACATCATTCCCGGTAACGATGACGCTATCCGCGCCATCAAGCTCTTCGCTTCCCACATGGCTGATGCCTGCCTCGAAGGCGCAGCTCGCCGCAAGGAAGACAAAGCTATGGAAGCAGAAGAAACCAAAGCTGCTGAGAAAGCTGTAGAAACTGAAGCTAAAGAAGAAACTCCTCAGGAGGCAAAATAATCATGGCTATTACCGCACAGATGGTTAAGGCCCTGCGCGAAAAAACCGGCGTAGGAATGATGGATTGCAAAAAAGCTCTCGCTGAATGCGATGGTAATGAAGAAAAAGCAATCAAACACCTGCGTGAAAAAGGTCTCGCCAAGGCTGCTAAGAAAGCAGGCCGCGCAACCAGCGAAGGTCTGGTTGGCACCTACACCCACAGCAACGGTAAACTCGTTGCTATGGTTGAACTCCAGTGCGAAACCGACTTCGTTGCTAAAGCTGAACAGTTCATCCAGCTTTCCAAAGACCTCGCTATGCAGGTTGCAGCAACCAGCCCGGTTTGTGTAAAGCCCGAAGATCTGCCTCAGGATCTGCTGGAAAAAGAAAAAGACATCTACCTCCAGCAGGCAATTGCTGAAGGCAAGCCTGAAAACATCGCTCAGAAGATTGTTGAAGGCCGTGTCAACAAATACTACAAAGAAGTATGCCTTCTTGAACAGCCCTTCATCAAGGACGACAAGAAGACCATTAAAGACCTTCTCAACGACACCATCGCAGTTCTCGGTGAGAACATGCAGATCGGCCGCTTCGCCCGCATCAACCTCGCGGAAGCAGTCGCTGAAGAAAGCGAAGCTGAATAAGACTTCATTAAAACGGGCCGCAAGGCCCGTTTTTTTTGTCCTTTTTTTAACAAGCAGATACGCACTTACCAAGGACAGGTTTGAAACAAACACCAATTGCCCCCCACAGCACCGGAACCCCGCGAAAACGAACTCCCCTTCACAAGCGAATCCAGCTAAGAAGACTGAAGGAAGTTCAGCGGTGGATATTTTTCTAAGCTCAAATCAATACGAACATGGTCGTATGGGTTTGAGCTTTTTAAAGGGGTAATTTTTACCTGATCGATTACCTGAAGCATGGTTTTTCTGGTAACATCGGGAAACGGAAAGAAAACCGATAACAACGATTTTAATACAGCCGGAACTGAAGGGAAGCCCCCTTGCGCGCCAACTAAATAAACTTACGGCTGCTTTATCTACTCATAACCGGACAAGATCCGCGGAAAAACGGGAGAAACTATGGACAAATTGCGCTATTCACGGGTAATGATCAAACTCAGCGGTGAGGCACTCGCAGGTGACCAGCAGTTCGGTATCCAACCTTCAGCAATCAGCCAGTTTGCAGGCGAGATTGCAGAAGTTGCAAAAAAAGGACTTCAGGTCGCTCTGGTTATCGGCGGCGGTAATATTTTTCGCGGCATGTCTGATTCTGCAAAAGGCATGGACCGCGCTTCCGCCGACTACATGGGAATGCTCGCAACCATCATGAACGCACTTGCTGTTCAGGATGCTCTCGAAAAAATGGGATGTGACACAAGGGTTATGTCTGCTATTCCCATGCAGGCCGTGGCCGAGCCTTATATCCGCCGCAGGGCCGTCCGCCACCTTGAAAAAGGAAGGGTGGTCATTTGTGCAGCCGGCACCGGTAACCCCTATTTCACTACCGATACCGCAGCAGCACTGAGGGCTATGGAACTGAAAACCGAGGCCATCATCAAGGCAACAAAGGTTGACGGTGTCTACGACAAAGACCCGATGAAGCACGACGATGCAGTAAAATTTGAATCTATCACCTACCTTGAAACTCTGGAAAAGAGACTGGGTGTAATGGACTCCACCGCCACTTCACTGGCTATGGACAACAACATGCCCATCATTGTTTTCAACCTTTTTGAGAAAGGAAACATTGAAAGGGTTGTGAAAGGTGAGCAGATCGGAACAATTGTTCACGGAGGATAATAATGATTAATGAAGTTCTTGCCGACGGCAAAAAAAGAATGGAAGGCGCGCTTACCTCGCTGGTAAACGATTTCGCAAAGCTGCGCACCGGTCGCGCGGCCACCTCGCTGGTGGATAACGTTTCCGTTGATTATTACGGAACCCCTACTCCCATCAACCAGATGGCTTCCGTTTCCATACCGGATTCCCGTACCATCTCCATCCAGCCCTGGGACAAAGGAGCTTTCCCTCTTATTGAGAAAGCCCTGCAACAGTCTGATCTCGGCCTGAACCCCGTTAATGACGGCATCATGCTGCGCATTACCATTCCGCCCCTCACTGAGGAACGCCGTAAGGATCTGGTAAAAATCGCTAAAAAGTACACTGAAGACTCCAAAATTGCTCTGCGCAACGTACGCCGCGATATGAATGACACCCTGAAAAAGCTGGAAAAGGACAAGGATATTTCCGAAGACGAACAGCGCAAAGCTCAGGATGATGTTCAAAAAATAACTGATGATTACGTTAAAAAGTGCGACGTAGCATGCGGCGATAAAGAAAAGGAAATTCTGGAAATCTAATACAATGATGCCCCGACATTTAGCCGTCATCATGGACGGCAATGGACGGTGGGCACAGGCCCGCGGACTTTCCAGAAGTGAAGGTCACCGGGCCGGAACAGAAGCGGCAAGAAACATCGTCACCCGGTGCCGTGAACTCGGCATCAAGCACCTGACCCTGTACACCTTTTCCAAGGAAAACTGGGCCAGACCGAAAGATGAAATCAGCACGCTTTTCGACCTGTTGACAGTCTTCCTGAAAAAGGAATTGTCCAGCCTGCGCGAGCAGGACATACGCCTGAAAATACTAGGGGAACTCTCTGAGTTCCCCTTCGGCGTGAGGCAGGTTGTGGCCCACACCATGAAAAAAACGGAAAATTGCAAGTCCATGACCCTCAATCTGGCCCTGAACTACTCAGGGCGGGACGAATTGGTGCGGGCCTGCAAAAAAATGGTTTCTGACGGTATCAGTGAAGACAAGATCACCGAGGAATCACTGTCCGACTACCTTTACACAGCCGGACAGCCGGACCCGGACCTGATTATACGCACCAGCGGAGAACAGAGGCTATCAAACTACCTGCTCTATCAGGCTGCATACTCGGAACTGTACTTTACTGATGTCTACTGGCCGGATTTTAGCCCTGAAGAGCTGGATAAGGCTCTTGATGATTATACACAGCGGCAACGCAGATTCGGTAAAACCAGCGAACAAGTATAAAACAAATCCCGTAGAGATTCTCTCTGCGGGATTTTTTAATGTCTTAATCCTCCCTCTTATAACCTTCTTCGACAAATTCTTTTTTTTATCGACAAAATCAGGTAAACTACTTTATTCTATCTAAAAAACATGCAATGAATTATGCTTGGAATGATTTCAATAATCTTCCAGCTGCATATACCTTAACAGCCAGCGCGTTCACATGAATACAGGGAGGTTTTTCATGTCATCAAGATTGGTTTCCATCCTGATAGTCTGCCTAACAGCCTGCTTGCTTGTAGCAGGATGTGTCCCCAAAAAGAATACGCAAAACAATGCGGTAAAAACAACAGTCAGAACTGAAACGGTTGTTGTTACCCCCATTGTAACAGGCAAAACCCTTCTAAAAAGCAATGTCCGCGAAGTGTCGTCATCTAAAGCTGATATAGTCGATATCCTCGCCAAAAATACGCAAGTGGAACTGATCGGGAAAAATGGCAACTGGTACAAAATCAAGCGCATGGACGACAGCGCAAAGGCCGGTTTCGTCTACCATAAACTGATCAACCTTGATTTCGGGAACTACCTCGGCACACGGGGCAGAAACAAAGAAAAAACAGTTGTCTATGCAGCCCCGAACAGAAAATCTCAGACCGTTCGGGTCATACAGCCGCAGACCACTTTTGACATCCTCGGTATTGAAAACAATTTTTACAAGATCAAAGGTGAAGACTTTGAGGGATACGCCCAGACCAAACTGTGTGTAGCCAATCCGCTCAGCCCTATTGCCAAAACAGAAACCAGGACTATCACCGTCAAAGCTGTTCCTGAAGATTCCGGTCCTACCAACATTGCAGCGGCTAAAAGAAAATCAGCTGTAACTCCGAAGCCCAAAAAAGAAAAAATTAAAATCAGGACCAGCAGCAAAACTAAAAAGAAAACCACTACCAAAAAAAGAAGCAGTGGGGATAATCAAGCTGCAATGGCCATATTCGGGGCATTCGCAAACGCCCTGCTCAGCGGCGGTGGACAGCAGAATATGCAGGCCCAGCAGCCTCAAAGCACCAACGACAGCATAATAGACATACTAAAAACTCTGGATGCAAGTAAGGAACTGGCCAAAAAAACAGTTGAAATACGCGAGCAGATGCTGGACGCACTGAACGAGACCCGCGCTCTGCAATCTTTGGTCGGTGCTACTGTCTCCGCCATGAACCAGAACTACAAGGCGGCAGCCGATACCGCGCGCGGGGTCAGCTCCACCGGTATGAAAAAAATATCCATCAAGGCTTTCATCAAAGACCTTTCATACGAACCCACTGACTCTATTGAAGGTGCGGCGATAAAAATTGCTCAAAACGGGAAGATGCTCAAGGCACTGGAAAGCCAGATCAAATCCGAGGCCTCGAACTTTTCACAGCTCAACGCCCAGCAGATCCAGAACCTTGACTCCATCATAAGCTCTTTTTCCAATAATCTGCACGCATCCAACGCACTCTATGACATGAGCATAGACAAATCAGGCAATATCATTCTGAGCATTGACCGGGCCATGGGCTCGTACGCAGCAAAAGGCGAGCAGATGAGTGCGGAAGTAGCCAAGCAATTAACAATCATCGGCCTGTCCATTGCCGAACTAGTCAACCAGATCAGTAATGCCCAGAACAATCCCATCGGTGCAATTGCGGCACTACCAAGACTGATGGACACTATGGACCAATTCCAGATAATGCAAAATCTGTTCAATGATTTTGAGGCCGATTTTAACTACATCGAACAAAACTCGGCTGTAATCACACAACAGGGACGGGACATAAGCAGTATAATTATGACCGCACGTCGTAAAAACACACAAGTCACAACCCTGCTTGAATCCTATTACCAGCAAAAACTGACCTTAAGCAGCAGGCTGAAAAAGAAACTCTCCAGCCAAGCTGCATCCGGCTTTAAGCAGGTGGAAGAAAAAGCTTCCTCTGTCGCTCTGGCCGAAGACATGTTAGATTAGAAAAAATGAAAGGAGTTTATTCATGAAAAAAGTACTTATGCTGATTCTCTGTGCCATGCTGCTTCTCGGATTTGCCGGTTGCGCTAAAAAATTCTCTCATGCTCAATCCGCCAAAACCTCCATGCATGACGTAGGCGAATCCGCCGAGGATCTGAAAGACGAAACTGAATCCTCCAAACACAAGACTGAAGATATCAAAGAAAAAGAAGCTCAAGATAACTTGCAGGGACACCAGTGGTAAAACTATGCTCCGCTTATTGTGTATAATTCCGGTTCTGCTGGCCATGCTAATCAGTCCTGCGTGGTCTGAGGCGAAAGAACTGTTCATCATTCCCTCCGCCATCGGCAAGGTACGCAATAAAGAAAAAGACCGCCACAAAACGGAACTGGGTATCATACTCAAAGATAAGCAATTCAAAAAAGTGCTGCGCAAAGGAGTCATCGGATTCCTGAAACGGGCAGCCGCAAAAAACGAAGGGGTGAAACTTAAAAGGGCCGGATTCGGAGATAAATTCGACCCTGAATCCATCCTTGTCCCCCTGCTCTTTGTGGATAACGTCATATCCTTTGTGGATGAATACGGTTCAGCGGAACAACGGCTTTATAAAGGACGGGTCTACATCGGCTTGAACTTCCTGCTTTTTCAGGCCAAGTCCGAATCGCTGGTTTATTCCGCCCCCATGCTCATTTCCGTTCCCTATCTGGATAAAACCAAGAACTTCAGCCTTGAACCTTTAGCCGGACAGATAAGGTCTTCCATTGTGGAATTCTTCACTGACCGTAAAAGGCTCAAAGCTGACGCGCAGGACGAGCTGGGTAAATGTCTAGCAAACATGGACTACCTGTTCTCAACCAAAACCTGCGCTATCAAAGATATCAATCTTTCCAAAGGAACGCTCAAACGCATCCGGAATCCGGCCAAATATAAATCACTGGCCCAGATGCTGGCTTCGCAGGCTCTTTCACAGGAAATGATGGTCCTGCCCCCCAAATCGAGATTTAACGCCATCCGCCGCGGCTTGCACGCTTCGGTTTCCATGTTCGGAGTATCCTTTCAACAGGGCTCTGAAAATTCGGGATTCTCGGAAAGGGATAACGTTTACCAGACCAGTATGCGCATGCCCAAACCGGAAACGGTATTCAACCTGACCATCAAAACCGGCACCAAGGACAACGACCTCGGTGCCTTCATAGAACGCAACTACACCACCGCCGCTTACTTACAAGGCAGCGGCAATGTCATAAAATGTATCAAGGCCGTAGATGTAACCGTTGCCAAACAACATACGTCCGTATCCGATGTGAACTTTTACAACAGCCTGATCAATGCTCTTTCCGATCTGGATTCCTGCAAACGTTAACCGGAACGCAGCCAAGGAGATTCCATGAAAAAAAAATCAACAATTGCACTTATCATTTCCGCCCTGCTGGTGCTATCCTTTGCCACTGCCGGAGTATGCGGCAGCAAAGACGGATACAAAATTTACAAAAAAACCGGAAAGCCGACCATCGTATTTTCGCTGGTTCCCCGCATCAAAGGGGAAAATCTTTCCCCGCAGGAATGCGAAAACCTGATTCGTAACCTGAACAAGTCATTGCAGCAGGAGTTCAACGAAGCCGGGTTTCAAACCCACCGCGACCGCATGATTACCGGATTCCTGCTGGATTCCTGCAAACGTTCATACGCAACCTCTCAGCAGACTGTAACCGAGGATGAAATCATAAGCATCGCCCGTGACAACGCTGTAGACTACGTGGTTATCGGCGCATCTGAAGTTGATATTGAATATGATGAAGATTATGAGCAATACTCAGCTCTGGTGGACATCAACGGCGATTTTCTCGGAGTGGAATTCGACCCGCCCACCTCATACGCCCTGAACCTGACCGGGGAATACATGCACCCCAAGAAAGATAGGCTGATCAAACTTGCTGTTATCGATATTGCACGCAAAATTGCCCGCTTAAGGACAATCGACACCGTACTGACCCACTGGCAGGAAAATAATAAGAAAAGATAAACCATATAACTAAACGTTACAACAAAGCAAAAGTCCCGTCATACACTTTATGGCGGGACTTGATTTTTATTCTAAAAAAACATACATACATATCCTGCAAGAATTTAACCCATATCGTTATCTCATTTTTCATCTCTCAAACAATGATCAACATCACAACCTCGGAGGATATGATGAAATCTTGGATTATCAAGATTACCTTTCTGTTATGCCTTGTAGTATTTATTCCCGCCACTGCATCTGCTGGTGATAAAATTAAATTCGGGGTTCCACCATGGCCCGGAGTCACAGTTAAAAGTAACGTTGTAGTACAGCTGCTCTCAGCCATGGGCTATGAAAGCGAAATGCTCGAAGTAGGCCCTCCTATTATCTACAAGAGCATGACCCTAAATGATATGGACGTATTTCTTGCAGGATGGACCCCCCAACAAAATCCCATGCTCGACCCACTTGTAAAAGAAGGTAAGGCTATCAAAGTACGCACAAACTTGAGCGATGCCCTTATCGGGGTATGCGTTTCAAAAGCAGCATGGGACGGCGGCGTAAAATCCGTTGCGGATCTTAATAAGCACTCAGAAAAATTTAATAAAACCATTTATGACATTGAACCAGGGTCAGGTATGCATACTGCCATGACTAAAATGATCGACAACAACGTCGGTCAACTCGGAAACTGGGAACATGTGGGAACCACCACTCCGGTCATGCTGGCAGAAGCAGCCAACCGGATAAAGCAAGACAAATGGGTCGTATTCGGCTGCTGGAAACCGCATTGGATGACAGTGCAAATGGACATCAAGTTCCTAAATGCCATCCCCGGTACAGAAGATTTGATCAGCGCAAGCGATGTATATACTGTCACTCGCGCAGGATTTGCTGAACAGTATCCGGAAGTTCAAAAACTACTTGAAAATTTTGTGATTTCTTCAAAAACCCAGAGCGCATGGATCAACGATCACGGATACAAGAACCAAGACGCCGCAGATGTAGCCTCCAATTGGATTGCGCAAAACCTGCCTGAAGTAAAAAAATGGCTGAAAAACGTCAGAACAACGAGTGGCGAAGACGCATTTGAAGCTGTTAAAGCCAAATACAACAAATAGAAAACCAGCTTAAGCTCAAAAAAAGGGAGTGTCGAAATCGGCACTCCCTTTTCATTTGTATAAAACTAGTCTTCTTCCAATTGCGAAGGATCAAGCTCCGACTCAGCATAATCCATATACAGACCTGAATCAATGAAGAGCTTGCACACCTCTTCGTCTATGTGCCTATCCTTGACCATAAATCCTAAAATTTTAATCGCCTGCGAAAGCTTCATGGGTTTCTTGTACGGCCTGTCCTTGGCTGTCAGGGCCTCAAAAATATCGGCAACCGCCATTATCCGAGCCTGCAAGGGCAGGTCATTCTCGGACAATCCTTTGGGATACCCGGAACCATCCAGCTTTTCATGATGTCCGGCAGCAAATTCAGGGACACGGGAAAGCCGCTTTGGAAACGGCAGCCGTGAAAGCATTTCATGAGTGATTGCCGCATGGCTTTCGATAACTTTACGTTCTTTGTCGGTAAGAGTACCCTTACGAATGCAGAGATTTTTGACCTCATTCTCGGTCAGCCAGTTAAAAGTATCACCGTTGCTTTCATAAGTACGGGCGGCAATACCCTCCACTCTGGCAATACGATCATCGGACATAAATTCTTTGGGAATGTTGCAGGAATTGACAAATTGGCGGTCCTCCTCCGCCTGCTCCAGCTCCACAGCATAGCGCATCTCTATTTCAACAAGCTTAGAAGGATCGACCCCATTTGAGAGAGCTGCAACAGTTTCCTCAAGCTGCCTGTTCCTGATGGTTTCGCAGATTAACCTGAACCGGGCATCGACCATTTCAGAACGATCAAAAATGGTTTCAAGCTTGGTGGACTTATCCACCACATGCTCGGGAATGGAAATTTTACCAACGTCATGCATCCATGCAGCAAGTTTCAACTCCTCCAGCTCATCAGGAGTAAAATTAACTTCAGCATACTTACCTTCAGTAAGAGAATTTACCTTCTCGGCAATCATCATGGTAATGGTCACCACCCTTTCAATGTGACCGTTTGTATAAGGGGATTTGGCATCAATGGCTGCGGCAATACTCTGGATTACCGAATAAAGCAGATCTTTAAGACCCTGAATAAGCTGGGCGTTGGTCAAGGCAATGGCTGCCTGCGAAGCCAGTGAACCGACAATATCCACCACTCCGGGCGAAAATTCGATTACCTCACCCTCATCATCAAGGGCATTAAGCAATTGCAGAACCCCGATAATGTCCTGCTCATGATTCTTTAAAGCCAGCACCAGCATTGATTTGGAACGGTATCCGGTGGCGGCATCATATTTACGAGGACCGGTAAAATCAAAACCTTCGGCCTCATAAACATCTGCAATATTAATAGTTTCCCCGGTCAGACCGCAGTAGGATGAAACATTGGCTTTATTGGGAGTATTACCTGAAGTATAGAGAGGTACCGGAGGCAGGGTGATCTCATTGCCGCTGGTGCCGCCCATGCGAACCTGCATGGTATCGTTCTGAAGAATAGAAAATTCAAGCTTTCGCCCTTCACGATCCACAACGTAAAGAGTTCCGGCATCAGCCTTGGTCAACACACGGGCTTCATCAACAATCATCTCCAGCAAACGTTCAAGACGAGTCTCACCGGACAGGGCCAGCCCGATCTCAGTCAGCCGGTCGACAAGATCATCATTAATGCCGCAATCCTTTGCAAATACATCTTCAATATCACGGCACAGCTTACCGATAACCGCATGATATTCCGTATCCTGAAAATAGCTTAACGCTTTTTCCAAAATCTTATCTAATCCTTCAGTTCCTAAAGGCACTTTCCCGCTCCGTGACACCATCCCCTCCCTGCAAGGATATATATCCTGAAAAACAAAAACCCGCATATACCACAAATAACGAGGGTCAAGTTCAAAACAACATTAAACATTTAAAGATACTGGCAACTCACATGAAACAAAACATGACCTGTAAACATATTTCTTAGCCATACCATAAAGACTAAAATTCTGAAACCACTCTCAACCATTTCCAAAAAAGTTTAATATGCATGTAAGTTCTTTATGGCTTTGAAATAATTAATATGGAAAAATAACTGTCAACGGCTTGCCCGCTACTTATTAATGAATTATAAAAACGGAGTTTTTTTGCATAAAAAAATAAAATCCGCTTCAGACTGGTACTGATTTCTTACTCCTTTCGAGACGTGAAGCTTCCTCTAAAATAGCGGGGAATCATCTTTCAAAAGCAGTATCCATATATTTTAATTGCATTTTGTGGAATTTTTAACAGAGGACTTCATGCCTTTAAGCAGCCTTCAGAAACGAATCATCACCTCCCTGCTCCTAGTTGCAGCTCTTGCCACAGCCCTTATCATGGGCGGAAATGTTTTAACCGGCGGACTTGCTGTCTTCTGCACCATCGCCCTTCACGAATTTTATGCCATGTTCTGGCAGGACAGATCACATCTTGCCTCAAGAATTGTCGGCATGGCTGCCGGGGCCGGTATAATCCTGACATCCGCAGCGGTTTCCCCGGTCTGGATGCTTTTGATTCTGCTGGGAGCTTTCTGGCTTTTCAACTTTCGATTCCTGTTCTCTTTCAGCGCAAAACCGGATCAGGCCGCCTACCATGACAGTCTGGTTCTCTTTGCCGGACTGGTCTACCTTCCCGTAACCATGCAGTTCATGACCTCCATGAGCAGTTGGGAAATACTTTTCGTGCTTCTTGCGGCCTCTTCTTCAGATACTGCCGCTTTTTATGCCGGAACTTTCTTTGGTAAAAAGAAAATATGGCCCCAGATCAGCCCCAAAAAATCATGGGCCGGTTCAATGGGCGGGTTTGCAGGATGCATACTCTGCTGCACCCTGTACGGTCATTTTTTCGGACATGCCCCGGTTCTCTACTGGATAGGCCTTGCGGCAATGCTTAACATTGCGTCCCAGATGGGAGACTTTTTTGAGTCCGCCCTCAAACGCAAACTTCAGATCAAAGATTCCGGGAAAATCCTGCCGGGACACGGCGGAGTTCTGGACCGCATCGACAGTCTCGTGCTTGCTCTTCCCGTTTATATTCTGGCAAGACAGATTCACTCTTTCTTCTAAACCGGACCTGAGAATAAGGCCCATAAACAAGACGGACAACAGACTTGCAAACATATATTTCTCCATGGCCGGCAAAAGCAACATTACCGGATTTCCCCAGATCAATTTCCATTCTGGGCAGCACCGGCTCCATCGGAACAAGTACCCTCAAAGTAATTGAACAGCATCCGGACCTTTTCAAAATTACCGCGCTTGCAGGAGCCAGAAACGCCACACTGCTAGCAGAACAGGCTATCAAGCACCGCCCTCAATATCTGGCGGTTCTTAATGACGAAGCAGCAAAGGAACTCAAGAGCCTTCTTCCGGCTGACTACAAACCGGAAATCCTGACCGGCCCCTCTGCCTACGTCACCCTTGCCGAACTTGATGAAGTTTCACTGGTACTCTCCTCCATCGTAGGAGCAGCCGGTTTTGAACCGACTCTTGCTGCCGCCCAAAAAGGCAAAATGATTGCCCTTGCCAACAAGGAATCCCTTGTTCTCGGCGGTCACATCATCCGTGAAGAATGCCATCGCACAGGCGCAACCATCCTTCCGGTGGACTCCGAGCACAACGCTCTTTTTCAAGGACTTGCCGGACACGGCGGAGATGAAGTCAGCAGGTTGATCCTGACTGCTTCCGGAGGACCTTTCCGGGGCAAGACAAAAGAATTTCTCGAAACAGTAACCCGCGAGCAGGCTCTGGCCCACCCCAACTGGGATATGGGCGCGAAAATCAGCATTGATTCCGCGACCCTCATGAACAAGGGGTTGGAATTTATTGAAGCCTGCCATCTCTACGGCCTGCCACCGGAACAGATAGACGTGGTGGTTCATCCCCAGTCCATCATCCACTCTCTGGTGGAATATGTGGACGGTTCACAACTTGGACACCTAGGTGTACCGGACATGCAGATTCCCATTGCATTCTGCATGTGCTTTCCCCAGCGTGTGCCCCTGAAACTCAAACCGCTCAATCTTGCGGAAGTAGGCACCCTGACCTTTGAAAAACCGGACCTTGAAGTCTTCCCCTGCCTGAAACATGCGGCGGATTCTTTTTCAGCCGGACAGAGTCACCCCATCGTGCTCAACGCAGCCAATGAAGTCGCTGTGGACCTTTTCCTGAAAGAAAAAATCCGTTTTCTGGACATTCCGGCCATAATCGGCAGGGCACTCGAAGCCCATGCCGGATGTGATGTAAATGAAGCCGAAGCGGTTCTGGAACTGGACATCAAAACCAGACGGGATGTGATGGACTCCATCGTCTAAGGAAAAATTATGTCTTGGATAGTTGATTTTATTCTGGTCCTCGGCGGGCTGATTTTCTTCCACGAGCTTGGACATTTCCTGGCTGCCCGTATGCTTGGCATCGGCGTGAAGACCTTTTCTCTGGGCTTCGGCCCCAGACTTGCCGGATTCACATGGGGAGCCACCAACTACCGTCTCTCCCTGATTCCCCTTGGCGGCTATGTAAGTCTTGCCGGGGAAGAGCGGGATATGAACGAGGACAACGGATTCAACGAAAAAGAACTTTTCATGAACCGTCCTCCCTGGCACCGCATGATCGTAGTTGCAGCAGGTCCCATATTCAACTTTGTCCTTGCATGGCTTATTTTCTGGGGAATTATCCTCAGTAACGGTCAGATGGGGCTGGCTCCTATAGTGGGCCAACTGCAACCGGACAGTCCGGCCATGCAAGCCGGCATTGAAGTGGGAGACAATGTTCTTTCCATTGAAGGACACAAAATAGTTTTCTGGTCCGACCTCGCGGAAACCATACAGACCAGCCAGTCCGACACCCTTGATTTCGTCATTGACCGAGACGGCGACGTCAAAGACATTTCCGTCAAACCGCAGATTCAGGAACTTAAAAACATCTTCGGTGAAACCATCCGCAGGCCTGTGGTCGGCATTGTGGCTTCAGGCGATTCCAAAACAGTTGAAATGGACGGGATGGATGGAGCTGTAGCAGCGGCTGAACAAACCTGGAACGTAACCAAACTGATCTGCACCAGCATCGTCAAGATGGTCGAACGGGTTGTGCCCATGGATTCCATCGGCGGTCCGATCATGATTGCGCAGGCCATTAAGCAGCAATCCGAACGAGGATTACTGGAACTGCTTCAGTTCACGGCATTTATCAGCATCAACCTCGGACTCCTCAACCTGCTGCCCATCCCGGTGCTGGACGGCGGACACCTGCTGTTTTTCAGCCTTGAAACCATTCTGCGTAAACCGCTTAACGAAAAGCTTCAGGGCGCAGCAACCCGCGTTGGACTCTTGTTGCTGCTCTGCCTGATGGCCTTTGCAATTTTCAACGACATAGTAAGAACATTAAGCAGCAAATGAGTGTATCCATAGATAAAAATGAAGATCTTCTGCTGGCCATCAACGGGGCAGAGGAAACTTTGCAGATAGTTCTGGCTCGCCGTAGTGAGGATGAAGAATCTTACTCATTACTGGAAGCCAAGAGACTGGTTGTACCGGGCCGTTCGGTCAACTTCCTGATTCCTTCCATCCGGGATTCCCTGAAACTTTTCGGCTACAATGCCGGAGAGATTTCACGCATTGCCATTACGGCCGGACCGGGAAGTTTTACCGGGCTGCGCCTGACTTTTGCCGCTGCTGCCGGACTTTCTGCGGGAAGCGGCTGCCCGGTATGCGCCATGGAATATCTGCCAATTCTCGCCAAGGGAGCGGCTATAGTCAGCGGATTGCCTGTCTGGGCTGTTACTCATTCCAGAAGAATGCAGGTCTACCTTCAGGGATTTGAACCCATCAGCGAAAACGGAAAACTAACTTCCTTCACCCCTCCCCTGCCGGTTACCATTCAGGAGGCTGCGGAGGTAATTTTATCTTACAGGCAGGAAAAAGCTGCACTATCCGGAAGCGGATTGCTGAAGAACAAAGCTTTCTTTGACGAATTTATGGCCCAGCATCCACAGTACACAGCCATGCCTGAAAGATTTAATATTCCTGCGGACAAGGACATGCTTGATGCAGCCCAACAGGCTGAATATTCTGATGAAATGCCCATGCCCATGTACCTGCGCGGATCGGATGCTGAAGAAAACCTTGAAGCCATAACCCGTAAACGGGGTATATCCCTTGAAGCAGCGCGGGAACAACTGAAGGACATTACACCCCGTTAACTCTTTTTTATAAAAATTAATATTCCAAGAAGGGATCTCCATAAACGGAGGTCCCTTTTTTTATTGTAAAAACAAAAAAATCATCTGGACCCTAAAGTAATCTAAGTTTCAGACGATCAAGTAGGCACGAAGGACCAGTAGAGCTTTGTGAACCTTTAGTTCCAAGGCAATGTTTTTGGCAAGGAAGCCAAAGATCACTTTTCAAGGAGGAAAACATGTCTTTAGTAATTAACCACAACTTGATGGCTATGAATGCCTCGCGTAACTTGGCAGAATCCTATGGTAACCTCGGTGTATCAACTCGTCGCCTGTCTTCAGGACTTCGTGTTGGAACCGCGGCTGACGATGCTGCAGGCCTCGCAATTCGCGAACTCATGCGCGCTGACATTAAGTCACTCAACCAGGGTATCCGTAACGCCAACGATGCAATTTCAATGATCCAGACCGCTGACGGCGCTCTCGGTGTTATTGATGAAAAGCTCATCCGTATGAAGGAGCTTGCAACTCAGGCCGCAACCGGTACCTACAACTCTGACCAGCGTCTGATCATCGACTCCGAATATCAGGCTATGGCTTCAGAAATCACCCGTATTGCGAATGCAACTGACTTTAACGGCATTCACCTGCTTAATGGTAACGTCTCCGGAGCTCACAGCGGAGCTGGCTTAAGGTCTACTGGTAAGGTCAAGGTTCACTTTGGCACCGCAAACGACTCAGCCGAAGACTACTATTATGTATCCATTGGCACCTCCACAGCATCAGCACTTGGTGTAGGTCTTGCTGCCAACAACTCCATTTCAACCCAGCAACAGGCGCAGGCTTCCCTGGATACGCTGAATAATGCGATTATTTCCAAGGATAAGATCCGCGCTAACCTCGGTGCTTTGCAGAACAGATTGGAAAACACCATTACCAACCTGTCCATCCAGGCAGAAAACGTACAGGCTGCGGAATCCCGCATCTCCGACGTTGACGTTGCAACTGAAATGACTGAGTTCACCCGCAACCAGATCCTGACCCAGTCCGCTGTGGCTATGCTCTCGCAGGCGAACAGCATGCCCAGAATGGCAATGCAGCTCATCGGTTAATAAACCGGCGCAGCATAGAGCATTCTGACCTAGTCAGATTAAAGAGGAAAGCCGGGTCCGGATCAGCCGGGTCCGGCTTTCAGCTTAACCAAGGCTGAAAAAAAATCACAACCATTAACATTTCTTTATTCATAATTAACGTTTGGCATCCTGATTGCAGCGGATGAGGTGAGAATAGAACCAGGGAAAAATGTTCCCGGAGAAAATTATGTCTGATTACACCTCAGGAAATATCAACTTTACCGGACTCGGGTCCGGAACCGACTTCCAGTCACTCATTGACGGGCTGATCAAGCTTGAACGGGTCCATATTAATAGACTCGAAACCTGGAAAAGCTCGTGGAGTGATAAGGTTGAAAAATTTCAGGAACTGAACACCGCCCTCCTCGGCTTGCAGACTTCACTCAAGTCCATGGACACTCTTGATGAGTTCATGAGTAAGACTGTAACGACTTCTGATTCCGGGACCCTCACCGCCACAGCTTCAGCAGAAGCATTGGTATCTTCTCATGCAATTGAAATAGGACAGCTTGCCACTAACGATATCCATGTAACAGACTCTGGTGTTTCAAGCCTTACAGAATCCATTTTCAGCTCAACCGGAGAATTCACTTTTACCTACGGTTCAGAAACCGTAACTCTGAGCAACATCAGTGCTGGCACATCGCTTCAGGGCTTTGTCAACCTGATCAATTCGCATGTTGATTCCAGAAGCAAAATCAGAGCGACCACCATTAATGATGGTACCAACTATCATCTACAAATCTATGGACTTGATCTCGGGGCAGACAATCAGGTGACCATCGACAACACCGTGGGTATGGTCTTCAACAGAAATGATTTTGACGAAACTCAGGATGCCCTGAACTCGCAAATCAAGGTGGATGGCTATCCTCCCGCCCCAGGAGACTGGATTGAACGTGACACGAACACCATCGGTGACGTTATCGACGGGATAACCCTTAATCTGAAAAACACCAACGCAGCTGGGCAAACCACAGCTATCGGTGTTGTTACCGACAAAGAGGGTATGAAGGAAAATGTCCAGAAATTTGTCGACCAGAATAACGAAATCCGACAAATGATCAAGGACCTGACCTCCGTCACGACTTCATCAGACTCAGCCAAGGGTTCTATTCTCACTGGTAACTATGGTGTTGAACTCCTTGTCGGCCAGCGCATGAAAGATATCATAGCCAGCAAGGGAGTAGGCTTCAGCTGGTATGAACAGCTGCCCAACGGAGATTACACAGGTGACCGCTATTCCGCACTTTCCCAGCTTGGAATCCTGACCAACGCAGATAGCGGCGGTGCCAACATGGGTTTACTGGAACTGGACACCGACGAGCTCAATAAGGCTCTGGACGCCGATCCCATGGCAGTAGCCATGCTTTTTTCCGCCAACTACGAAGGATCAAGCGATTCACCTGATGTCCAATACCTCTCGCATATCAACGGAACCACTAAAGCCGGTGATTACAACGTTCAGTATGAAATTTCCGGAGGTCAACTCGTATCAGCCACCATTAACGGGCAAACAGCCGCAGTTGATGCCGCAAACTGGCAGATTACCGGTGCAGGGGGAACGGATGCCGCAGGTATGGCAATCCGGGTGGAAAACCACACTGACGGAGTTTACGGCAACTCAAACAGCGACGCTTCCGATGCTATCAATATCTTTCTGAAACTCGGTAAGACCGGGGAGATGGTTGAAGCTCTTGATGATATGACCGGGGACGACGGTCCTCTTAAAATTCTTCAAGACAACTACGATTCGATCATGAAGAATATCGATAAAAAGATAGCTTCAGAAGAGGATCGTATTGCACTGAAAAAACGTATGCTTACCCAAAAGTATTCTAGACTGGATGCCCTGCTCGGTAACTATCAGGGTAAGTCGGCCCAGCTTACTGCCAGCGTAACCCAGTTAATGAAAGCTTAACCTGAATTGAAAAAAATTTTAAAAGGCCTAATGTTTTCAGAAAAGCCTGCCGATTAGTAAGTCAGGAGGAGCAAATATATGCACAAAGCCGCTCAAGCATACCTTTCAACTCAGGTCCATACCACATCCAAGGGAGAACTTCTCCTTATGCTTTATGATGCTGCAATCAAATTCATGAAGCAGGCCAAGGTAAAGATCAACGAAAAGGATTACGCTGCCAAGGGGATTCTTATTTCCAAGGCCATTGAAGTTATCTCCGAGCTTACCGCCAGCCTGAACAAAGAGAGAGGCGGTGAACTGGCAGAAAACCTCAGCAAGCTTTACATTTATTGTAATACCAGACTGCTGCAAGCAAACCTGAAGATGGATAATGAAAAGCTTGATGAAGTTATCAAGATTATCGACGGTATTGCTTCCGCATACCGGGAAATCATTCCCACTGAAGAAGCACAGGCAGCCGTACCTATGCAGACAGCAGCCACCGCAAGCAGCGGCACAACCAATGTAAACCGCAGCTTTGTGAACGATGCAGGGTATGGCATGCCCAAAACCCAGAATATGCCCGCCCCTAACTCTATGCGACTCAAAAAAGCCGCAAACGCATATGGAGGCGGAGTATAACGCGACAACTTTAATTTGCTCCAGATGATTTGACTTTACAGGCCCCTGCTTCGGCAGGGGCTTTTTATTTAATTAAAACAATGCAGAAAACGACCTCCCCCTTTACTTAGCACCGTGTATCTGTCATCTATTTTAATCATGGAAACTAACAGAATCAGGGTACTTCAGGTCTCCCCGTCACTGGGGCTGGGCGGCACTGAAAAAGTAATGCAATCATTTGCCGTAAATCTGGACAGGAACAAATTTCAAACAGCGGTCTACTCCCATTCCAACGGTCCACGGGGAAAACTTATACGCGAACAAGGAATCAATACTTTTATCGGAACAGACCTGTTTTCAGTGCTTGATAATTTCCAGCCCCACATAGTTCATATTCACCGTGCAGGGTGGGCTGAACCGGGAACATTACGCCCCTACAAGCTGGCAAAAACACCAGTTGTAGTAGAAACAAATGTGTTCGGACATCATGACCCCAGTCCCGAGGGGAGGCAGATTGACCGTCATTTGTTTGTCTCCCGTTTTTGTGCCGAAAGATATGAAAAAGTTAACTCCATCCCCACTGTTGAGCCAAAATATTCCGTACTTTACAATCCGGTGGATACTGACTTCTTTCGCGACAATTGCCCGCTAAGCAGGACGTTTCCCCCTAACTGTTTTGGAAGAATTTCCCGTGCGGATAAAGGAAAATGGTCCAACCTTGCTCTTGATTTCCTGCCCATTCTTCAAGAAAAGGTAGATGACGGCGAGTTGCTCCCATTCCAATACAGAATAATCGGTGGAATCCCGGAAGCTGAACATTTTGTTGCTGAAAACAATCTAGGCAAATTCGTCCACTTCCTCCCGCCCGTGCTGACTGATAAGGAAATTGCCGAATTTCTTAATTCCATCAACTTTCTGGTGCATGCGAATGATACCGGGGAATCATTCGGGTTGGTCATTGCCGAAGCCATGGCCGCCTGCCTCCCGGTCATAACCCATCCCAGCAAGGACCTGCGGGACAATGCCCAATTGGAACTTGTGGATCATGGCAAAACCGGATTCATAGCCCGCAATGCACAGGAATTTGCACAGGCGATCCATTTCCTGATCAATAACCCCCAAAAAGCACGGCAAATGGGTGAAAACGGACGGAGTAAAGCTGCTAAACTTTTCAGGGCACAGGACATTGCCACCAAATTGGGCAAAATTTACTTAGACCTGCTTAAAATGAAAAAAATCATCTAAACCATGACGCACACCTTTGATATATATTCTGAACAAATTCTGACCTATCAACTTTCCGGTCAGGAATTAGAAGAATTGAAAGCAAATTCCTCCACGCCTGAAGAAGCAGCTGAAAAACATTTACGTTATGCAAAACGCCGCAATGCCAAAACCATCATTCTTTTCGGCGCCGGAAGTGGAACGCTTGGAAAAGTTCTAGCTGAAAAAAAATCTTCCGAACAAGAACTCATAATCTGTGATCTCTACCCTGAACACATCAGGATGCTGAATAAGGGTGGCTTTGGTGAAATTAATAAGAATGAAAACTACACCCTGCTAACCGACTCTTCCATCTGGGCTTTGCTTCTGCTGCTTAGCCAGAACGGATACGAGACGACTGATTCACACCTGATCCTCAATCCGGAATTGGATGGTCAAAGCAAAAACAAACATCAAAACCTGCAAAAGCTGTTTTCTGGAACTAAGCAGATTGATCCGCCGGAACACGCTTCCCCTTGCAAAATATCTGCGGCCGCGATTCTAAGCCCGGATGAACCGGAACTCGCAGATTTCATAACCAATTTTCCTGACTGGATTGACGAGATCGTGTTGGTCTGGGATTGCGCTGATTTAACGCCCGTCCCGCAACTGGGCAAATTTCACCGGGCTGAAATTATTAATGTGTGTCATCATCTTGAGGCTGACTTTTCAGCACAGCGCAACCGCATGCTGGAAAATTGTTCCGGCGATTGGATCATCTATCTGGATGCGGACGAACGATTGAGCAAGGAAAGCTGGGATACGACAAGGCTCATGACATCCTTTAAAGGATGCAACGGCTGGTATCTGCCCCGGATGACTTTTTATCCGGACCGTGAGCACTGCCGCATCGGCTACGGTCTCTGGCCTGACCTCCAGCTCAGACTTTTCAGAAATAGCCCAAGTCTTAAATTTGTTAACAAAATCCATGAGCAACTTACGGGGATAAATGGAGCTTCAGGAATTCTTACTAATTGTCCTATCCAGCATTTAACCCATTTATTAAAAAGCAGAAAAATGATCGAATCCAAACTTGAAAAATTCAATAGCTCCACCGGAGGCAATTTCAGCCATCAGCTGGGTAACGAATTTCCGCATCTTGCAAACAAATTTGTTATCCCCCGGAATGACTGGAAACTCAGTCCCCTGTTACTCCCGGACATAAATATGGCGTAATGTTCATGCACAATTGGCATTGCCTAACATTATAAAATTTATTAGGTCTGACCAAAATATTCAGACAAACAGCTTCAAGGATTTAATATGAAAGTTACTTGTCCCGAGTGCGATTTCAGCAGTGAAATCCCAGTAGATAAAATTCCGGCCAGTGCGCAACTTGCCACCTGCCCTAAATGTCAGGCCAAATTCAAATTCAGAGATCTGGATCAGGATACACCATCGGTCCCCGGATTGGCTCCTGAAGACATCAGCCATCCGCAACCGGATGAAGCAGAATATCAGGATCCCGCAGCCTATGCTGAACAACACACTCAGGAAGAACAATCTCCTGATGAACAGAACTACGAACAACCTGCTCCCTATGACGAACAGTTCGGACAGCAACAGGACCAAATTAACGACGAACCGGTTCAAGAAGAAAAATCCGACATCTGGCAGCGTCTTGATTCCATGAAACCTGAAGAGGACCTTCATGAAGAACACGCTTACGCAGCCGAGTCACACAATGAAGGGAACGAGGTTCCTTTTGAAAATCTTGAAACGTACGGATTTTTCCCCGGCCTTTTCCTGACCATCAAACAGGTCATCCTTTCCCCGGCAACTTTTTTCAAGAATATGCCGCTCAAAGGATTTTTGATGCCTTTGTTCTTCTTTATTCTGCTGGCTGAATTTCAGGAAATCTGCAATTTCGTCTGGGCCATGACCGGAGTCGATACTTCTATGGGGACCGATGTAGGACAAATCATGGACGAGTCCATAATTGCTGATTCCCTGCAAGACGGAACCGGGCCGGCATTGCTATCCCTGCTGCTCTACCCGCTAATGCTGGCAGGAATCAGTTTCCCGCTAATCGGCATAACCCACATTATGCTCATGATATTCGGTGCAGGAGACCGTGGTTATCAGGCCACATTCAGGGCCACTGCCTATTCTTACGCTCCCATCATTCTTTGTATTATCCCCATTGTAGGTGATATGATCGGTGCGCTTATAAGTGTGGCTATTTCCATCATCGCCTACAAAAATATCCATAATACGACCTACATGCGAGTTGTTCTTTCAATGGTAATGCCCATTGTGTTACTATTGGTCATTCTGGGCTTCTACATGCAGTTCAACCAGCCCACAATCTAGGTCTTGCCGGGGATATTTATGTTTGGATGGATCAAAGGAAAAGTTGCCAATGCAAAGGAACGGGTTCGCATTGCAAAGGAAATTAATCCCAAAAGCTTCAGAGTAATGGCCAGGGAAATTTCCGAACTTGCAGATGCCTGCTCGCAAGTATGCTCGCCCAAAAGCGACCTGTTGCAAAGAGTAGAAAAAATTAAGGGCGAAATGGAGCAACTGACCGAACTGACCCGGCAACCGGAATTCAAGAAACTCTCCGTACAACGCAGAATGGAACTGAGAGAAAGCATGATCCAGTCAAAAGAGCAGATACTTGAATCCATGCAAGAGGCACCATCCCCGACCAAACTGATACAGTAAAAATCAAAAGCGGTTCTTCGAAAGAAGAACCGCTTTTTCATTACCGTAAATCACACGGCATAAATATTGCTGTTATTTTAGCAACTATTTTATGGTCAATTTTCAGACACTTTTTTAAACCCAACCCCGGTTGCTGATATGAAAAAATATTTGCTGATCCTTCTGCTGGCCTTGTCAGCTTGCACCCATTTTGAACCGCAGCTCGCCACCCAATCCATCTACTATCAGGATGCCGAGGTGTCACTGTCGCAGCTAATGGTCTACTCAAGGCCTGAAAAGCCGCACTACGGACCGCTTTCCGCTCTTTTCTATCCCTTTCATGTTACCCAGACCATGTACAAAGGAAGTGATTGGGGACAACGGGTAGCTAAAGGCATCTGGCAAAACTGGACAGGCCTGCAAGTTTTCCCATCCATGGTCTATGACGACAACCTGACCTACCGGGGGCTGGACGAAGCACTTTTCACCGCCCGTTCACGCGGCTACGACCTGCTGGTAGTCGGTTTTGTGCCCTATCTCTATCTGGGACACACCATGGACGATTCCGCTGTCTCTGTTCAAGTTAAGATCTACGAGACCAAACGCGGACAGCTGGTCTGCTCCTTTGAACAAAGCGGACGCATTGAAAAGAAAATGGATGACGACTTCATCATAGTGAAACGCGAACACCGCATGCCGGACTCAGCCTTCTATAAAATCATTCAAGCCATTGCCACAGATATGGCCGTGCCACTCACCTCGTGGGCACGTTACGAAAAAACCAACAAAGGCATGGTCGCCGCACTGATGCCCAATATGGTAGAAATGCAGGCCCCCCCGCAAAACGGACAGCCCATGCAGCAAAGCACAGCACCACAGCAAAAGCAGACCGTAACAGCAAGGAAAGCTACACCGAAAACACCCCCTGCACAGGCTCCCGAAAAACAAGCCAAACCTCGTTCCATCAACCTTGCTGTGCAATTCGACGTGGACTCTTCCCAGATCAAACCGGAATCATATCCGCTGCTGAACGAACTGGGCAAAGCACTGATTAGCGAAAGACTAAAAAATAAAAGAGTCATCATCGGTGGTCATACCGATTCAGATGCCAGCCCGGAATACAACACCAAACTGAGCAAGGAGCGGGCGGAAGCGGTCAAGAAATACCTGACCGACAACTTTCCCATCGCGCAGCAACGCATCGGCACAACAGGTTTCGGCGAGTCCAACCCGCTGGTGCCCAATACGAGCAAGTACAATAAACTACTCAACAGACGGGTACAGGTTTCTATCGCGCCATAATAAGAAAGCCCCGCACGTAAACGTGCGGGGCGAATTGATTAGCTTAAACGGCAGAAAGCTTTAAAATAAAACCTTCCAGCCTGTGCAGAATATCATTGGAAGTACATCCTTGACCCAGACGAACCTATCAGTCCGTGCAACTTTCATACAGTATGAAAGCAAATGACTGGAAGAAATAAAGGATACTTTCCAAAAGAATTCTTCCAAGGAGTCCCCGCCAAGCTCACCCAGTGCAACAGGAGTAATGTCGCAATAGATGTTAATCCTGATCAGTCTGTTAGCACAGACTGCAACTAACCGGGAAGTCCGTTTAATGTTAGAGATAGTTACACAATTGACAAAATCCCCCTGCCCCTTATCAATCAACTGATTAAGTCTATTAATTATAGACATCACCTTCTCCTAAAATTGTTAATTATTTCAATGCATTAACTAAACAACTAGGATAAACCAATCCGTACACGGGCCAACACCCGAACTGTCAGACAGGTAACTATATTATGAAGGAAAACCGCAGAAAGGATATTTTTTGAAGGACATGCTTGACACGGGAGGCGTTTATGATTAAATATCGCGTCTCCCAGCGTGATTCTGACAATTTTGGTTGGAACTTCGATTTCAGAGATCACGACTAGGTATGTCGAGGGGTCGCTTCATTATGCGGCCCCTTTAGTTTTTTGATACTTTTTTCATATCTACCTCCTTTGAAGTGGCGCATCTTGGACAAAAAAAAAGGAGAAATGGTGTGCACACTGACCATCCCCTCCCTTCACAAAACATGCAAAGCTCTATGGTCTTTCTATATAAGAAACCCTGGTTTTAAAATTAGTAGCCTACGCATATTTATCCTCATTTGTTATACAACCTTTCGGCCTGACTAAGCACCCTTAATCCGAACCGTTGATTATTATTTAAAACAGATTGACCCGTCGGTCAACGAAAAATACGAGCCCTTTTTTTCACAATACGAAAAGACACCTCGCGCAAAGCGTAACTCTCTGATTTTATTACACTACAATATTTGTACAAAACTCAAAAAACTCTATATATACTACTAATAACGAAAACACTCGCCACAACTATTGACTAAGACCACCGACGGTGATATTCGAAAATGTATAATATTTTCAAAATTGAACATTAATATTAACATTAACTTTACATACACGAGCATCAATTTGATCTCCGAATCAATACTACAACATTAATTATTTATAAATTATGTTAGACATATCCCAACACGACTTCGCGAACAAAATAAAAATTCTCTATAAAGCATTTTCACGCAACGGTCTCGCCCATAAACTCAAACACACCGAATCTGATTTGAGAAATGGAGTAAAGGGCATAACAATTCACTCTCTCGACAAGTACCGGAAAGAGGAAATATCTCCAAAACAAGAAAGTATCATATTCCTCGCTCAAGCCACAAATCTCAAACCAGAAGACTTCGCCTCATCTGTAGGCGTCCCCCTCTTTATAAACAGCATAATAAACAACAATCACACATTATCAGAAGACAGAAAAAAAGAACTCTACAAAATATCCGAAAGAAGCAAAGCACCGGATGAGGCACTATATATTCCGAGCATGATTCAACACAATCCAAAACTTATTCCGTCTGAAGGGTGGGTCAAAAACCTTCTTGGAAACTTTTACATTTACCACCACAGCCTTTCTGGAAACGGACGCATTGCCCGTGGACATATGTCAATCCACACTATTAACAAGCACAACTTCTCAGTCGACTGCACTTGGAAGATTGAAAAAGATGCCCCCGCAACCAAGTACAAAGGTGTCGCTTTTATCATCAGCCGCAAGCTTTATTTCTTCCTTGAAAGCGAAGATTTCAGAGAAATAGTAGTCATCATCACCAATTCTCCTGAGGAAATTGTCAGCAAAAACTCCCTGACCCTACATGGCATAATATCAGCTGGCGATGACTCCAGAAGACATCTGCGCCCTATTCCGGCCAGTTCGCTGGTGTATATACACCCAATCCCCAAGAGCATACCTACAAAAACAATTCAGGAAGATGTGTGCGTAATCAGAAGCAATGAGCTCACACAAGAACTAAGAAACTCAGACTATGATGCTATCCGCTACCATAAAGACCTCGTTGAATACTTGGAACCAAATCCTGAATTTAAAAAAATATTACGCAGTGACACTCCGGAACGAAATATCTACCGTAAACACTTGAAATCCAGTGACACAAGAAAAAACCGTAGGGTCCCTAAATTCAATCGGTTCGCTCGTAAATTCAATAAAGACTAACAACTCATATTTATTGGGCAACACCTCCTCACCTAAGAAATACACACCGACCGGGGAGGTTTTTCATTTTTAGACATCAATGAATGAGAACAAAACTCAATTATTTTACTTTATTTTTCAACACCTTAATCCGCACAACACAAGCCCTTATTTTGCCCTTTTCCCCAGCCTTCATTTATGTTACTTCAAAACTCGCTCTCTCGTTACGCATAATCGATTGATTTTCCCGGTTGACGGCAAGCAAACAGTAATTATTATTACTTCACAGCATGGGAAAACATCGTCAAAACTGATAGCCTGGCTCGCTTTACGCAGCTAGGGAGGATTTTATAAATGATTGGTATTTCTAAACTTTACTGTGGCGCGGTAGAATCTTCCGATGCCCTGCGTTACGGTCGTGAATCCGGCAAACTGCCTTCACATCTTTTGCAGTTTTCCAAAGATAAAAAGCCTGTTGTTGTCTGGAACATGACCAGACGCTGCAACCTTAAGTGTGTTCACTGTTACGCACAGGCTGTTGATCCTGACGGACAGGATGAAATTTCCACCTCGCAGGCCAAAACAATCATTGATGATCTCGCAGCATTCGGCGCGCCTGTAATGCTTTTCTCCGGCGGAGAGCCACTGGTACGCAAAGACCTCGTTGAGCTGGCAAGCTACGCCACCAGCAAAGGTATGCGTGCGGTTATCTCCACCAACGGTACCCTGATCACCAAGGAAAAAGCCCGCGAACTGAAAGAAGTGGGTCTTTCCTATGTAGGTATTTCCATTGACGGAACCGAAGAAACCCACGACAAATTCCGCGGCGTTCCCGGTTCTTACAAGAAAGCACTTCAGGCTGTTGAAAACTGTAAAGCCGAAGGTCTGAAAGTCGGTCTGCGTTTTACCATCAACAAACGTAACTGGACTGAAGTTCCTTCCGTATTTCAGGTTCTGAAAGACCTCGAAGTCCCCAGAGCATGTTTCTACCATCTGGTATACTCCGGCCGTGGCTCCGAACTCATCAAAGAAGATTTGAGCCATGCTGAAAGCCGCCAGCTGCTTGACCTGATCATGGACGAGACCAAAGCTCTCTACGATGCAGGCATGCCCAAAGAAATCCTCACCGTTGATAACCACGCTGACGGTGTGTACGTCTACCAGCGTCTGCTGAAAGAAGATCCCGAGCGCGCCAAAGAAGTGCTTGAACTGCTCCAGTTCAACGAAGGCAACAACTCCGGTCGCGGTATCGGTTGTATCTCCTGGGACGGTCAGGTTCACGCTGACCAGTTCTGGCGCAACCACACCTTCGGTAACGTTCTGGAACGTCCTTTCTCCGAAATCTGGATGGACGAAAAGATCGAACTCCTGCACAAGCTCAAAGATAAAAAAGCCCACGTGGGCGGACGCTGTGCAGAATGTCGTTACCTGAACATCTGTGGCGGTAACTTCCGTGCCCGCGCAGAAGCATACCACGGCGACATCTGGGCAGAAGATCCGGCTTGTTACCTCACTGATGAGGAAATCAAGAAGGACTAGGCCCGCCTGTTTTGACAAGATTTGCAAGACAGTCGTCCTGTCGACGATAGATATTACTAAATCCCGGCGGGCCACTAGGTCTGCCGGGATTTAGTATTATATCAATATAAAATTTTACTATAAGGAAGGCCTGAGATGGTATTCGACTTCCACCGCGGACGCAGACTCCGTAGAACACCAGTCATCCGCGACCTCGTGCGTGAAACCACCCTTTCCGCCAATGATCTTATGATGCCCTACTTCGTCTATGAAACAGACGATGAAAATTTCAAAAAAGAAGTTTCCTCCATGCCCGGTCAGTTTCAGCTCAGCCTGAAACAACTAGAAATCAAGGTTGAGGAAGCTATTACAAACGGCCTCAAGAGCCTGATTCTTTTCGGCATTCCCGCTGAAAAGAACCCCGCAGGCACTCAGGCATACGCCGAGGACGGCATTGTCCAGCAGGCAGTGCGCATGCTCAAAAAACGCTGGCCCGCACTGCTGGTCTGCACAGACGTATGCCTGTGTGAATTCACTTCCCACGGACATTGCGGTCTGGTTAAGGACGAAGAAATACTTAACGATGCAACACTGGACCTGCTGGCAAAAACTGCCCTTTCTCACGCAAAAGCAGGCGCTGACATGGTTGCACCTTCAGACATGATGGACGGACGTGTTGCCGCCATCCGTGAAATCCTGGATGAAAACGGCTACGAAGACCTGCCGCTTATGTCGTATGCAGTTAAATACGCATCCGGCTACTATGGTCCTTTCCGTGAAGCTGCAGAAGGCGCACCTCAATTCGGTGACCGCAAGACCTACCAAATGGACCCTGCCAACGCCCGTGAAGGCCTGCGTGAAGCAGCAGCCGACGTGATCGAAGGCGCGGACATCCTCATGGTCAAACCTGCCGGACCTTACATGGATATCATCCGTCAGACCCGTGATAATTTTGACCTGCCCGTGGCGGCTTATCAGGTCAGCGGCGAATATTCCATGATCAAGGCTGCTGCACTTAACGGCTGGATCGATGAAAAATCCGTGGTTCATGAATCCCTCATCGGCCTAAAACGGGCCGGGGCAGACTTGATCCTGACTTACTTTACTGAAGACGTACTCAAACGACTGAGCGAGAAATAATATGAGCGATAAAAAAATGACAGGCGGACACCCCGGAGGTCATCCAGGTGGAAAACCGGGCCATCCCGGAGGCGGACATCCCGGAGGTCATCCGGGCGTACATCCTATTCCCCAGAAGAACGCTGACGGATCTCCCCCGCTGCGTCTGATCGCATGGGAAATCACCCGTTCCTGTAACCTAGCCTGCAAGCATTGTAGAGCCGAAGCGCACCCTGAGCCTTATCCGGGTGAACTTTCCACTGAAGAAGCAAAAGCACTTATCGATACATTTCCTGAAACCGGGGACCCGATCATCATCTTCACCGGCGGCGAACCACTGCTGCGCCATGATGTCTTCGAACTGGTTTCCTACGCCAATGACAAAGGTCTGCGTTGCGTAATGGCACCCAACGGTACCCTGCTCACCGCAGAAAATTCCGTACAGCTCAAGGAAGTGGGCATCCAGCGTTGCTCAATCTCCATTGATGCGAAAGAAGCAAAATACCACGATGAATTCCGCGGCGAAAAAGGCGCATTTGATATGTCCATGCAGGGCATCCAGTATCTGAAAGATGCCGGAATCGAGTTCCAGATCAACACTACTGTGACTCGCAATAACCTGCACATGTTCAAGGATATCTTTCATCTGGCCAAAGACCTTGGTGCATCCGCATGGCACATTTTCCTGCTGGTTCCCACCGGACGCGCGTCTGAACTTGGTGCGGAAGTAATTTCCGCAGATGAGTACGAAGAAGTCCTTAACTGGTTCTACGATTTTCAAAAGACCACCGATATGCAGCTCAAGGCCACCTGCGCACCGCATTATCACCGTATTCTGCGCCAGCGCGCCAAAGAAGAAGGCATTCCGGTCAACTTTGAAAACTTCGGACTGGATGCAGTCAGCCGTGGTTGCCTCGGCGGCGTAGGCTTCTGCTTCATTTCCCATCGCGGACAGGTGCAGCCCTGCGGCTATCTTGATCTGGACTGCGGCAACGTGCGCGAGATTCCATTCCCGGAAATCTGGGCCAAATCACCGCAATTCCTGAACCTGCGCAACCCCGACACCTACGACGGCAAGTGCGGACACTGCGAATATGAAAAAGTCTGCGGCGGCTGCCGTGCGCGCGCGCAGACCATGGAAGATAACTACCTCGGACCTGAACCGCTCTGCTCTTACGAGCCGAAGAAAAAATCCAAAAAGGCTTAATTTTGATGCGCTTCGCGCTTTTTGACAATTTGATTTCGCCTCCGGCGTCCAAAGGGGACAATCCCCTTTGGAATCCTTAAGGATTTTAATTGCTGGAGCCTTAATACATCTTTTGCCCGCCAACCCGGCGTAGCCCTACTAAAAGTTTTTGGGATTCTTAAACACTTTTACAAAAAGGGTTTAAGGCCCCCGGCAGGGCCGCCGGAGGCTTTCAAGGATAAAATATGGACGCAGTAGATAAAGATATTCTCGGCATCATCCAATCCCACTTCCCCATTGTTTCCCGTCCTTACGAGGAAATCGGCAAACTGGTGGGTGTATCCGAAGAGGAAGCCCTTTCAAGAGTGAACACCATGCGTGAAGACGGTGTTATCCGCCGCGTTGGTGCGAACTTCGGTTCCCGCGAACTGGGCTGGCATTCCACCCTTTGCGCAGCCAGCGTGCCAGAAGAAAAAATGGAAGAATTTGTAGCCGAGGTTAACCGTTACAGCGGCGTTACCCACAACTACCTGCGTGAAAACAAATTCAACATCTGGTTTACCTTCATCGGGCCGGACAAAGAGACCGTACAGAGTACTCTCGCCGCTATCACAGAGAAGACCGGTATCCGCGTTCTCTATCTGCCCGCCACCAAAATGTTCAAGATCAAGGTTGATTTTGACATGAAGGAAGACAAGGAGAAAAAATAATGGCAGCCAAGGAAACCATCATTTCCCCATCCCTGCTTTCCTGTGATTTCAGCCGTCTGGCTGAAGAATTGAAAGCTCTGGAAGAAGCAGGACTCAAGTGGGCGCATCTCGATGTAATGGACGGCAAATTCGTGCCCAACATCACTTTCGGGCCTCCGGTAATCAAGTCCATGCGCAAGGAATGCAACCTGTTCTTCGACTGCCATCTCATGATTGAGCAGCCCGAACGTTACATTGATGAATTCTGCGATACCGGAGCCGACCTGCTCTGCATCCACGCTGAATCCACCGTGCATCTTGAACGCGCTGTGACCGCCATTGCAGAGAAAGGCGTAAAGCCCGCAGTAGCCCTCAACCCGGCTACTCCACTGGAATCCATCAAATACCTGATTCCGCAGCTGCACATGGTGCTGATCATGTCTGTTAACCCCGGTTTCGGCGGTCAGAAGTACATCCCATTCTGCACCCAGAAGGTGCGTGACCTGCGAGCCATGATTGATGAAATGGGTGCTGACACCCTCATCCAGTTGGATGGCGGCGTGACCATGGATAACTGTCGTGAGCTGGTGGAAGCAGGTGCGGACGTGCTTGTTTCCGGTTCTGCATTTTTCAAATATCCGCCTTACGCAGAGCGGCACAAACTGTTCTTGGAAACATGTTCCGGTAAGTAAGCGATTTACGAACCGATTTTGATTACTTCAAACGGAAGAGTGCAATACAGTGCTCTTCCGTTTTTTATTAATGAGAATATTGAAAAAGCTTCTTTCCCGCTAATTCTGATGATAAGATAACGGTGAATATCTATTAAAGTGATCATCCGTGGAGAGAAGCAACAGCATGCCATTTCTTAAAATATTCCTACCATTTATACTTACCTTAGCAATGGTGTCTCCTACACAGGCTGCTGAGAAATGGACTATAACATCATTGGACTGGGAGCCATACTCAGGCAAAAAATTACCTGACCATGGAAAATCAATTGTAAAACTCAGGCAGGCTCTGCAACTAAACGGGATCATACTGGAAGTAAATTTCCTCCCCTGGGCCAGAGCCAAGGCCATGGCAACCCAGCCGGGATACGTTGGCTATTTTCCTGCATGGCCGGAAGAAGTTAATGAAGGATTCATAGCTTCCCCACCTGTTGACTGGTCTGAAATTGCCATCATGTCACTAGGAGAACGAACAATCCCCGCCGATCTTGATTCGTTATTCTCCACCCATATTGTCGGGCTAATACGAAGTTATACCTACCCGAAAGAGATAGAAGAAGCTGCCAGCCGACACAAAAACAATGTAGACGAAGCACCGGACGAAAATTCACTTGTCAGAAAACTGGCCCGCGGGAGATGCGATGTTGCAATCACTGACCCGGCAGTAATGAAATACTACGCTGAACAAAACAACATTGAGGACATTGTTGCCTTGAAACATATCTGCAAAATCCCTCTGGTACTTGCGATTAAAAATTCCGCCCAGAGTAAACGCGTTTTGGAAATACTGACAAATGCCCTTGCGCGGCAAATAGAACCAAAATAAAAGACCGAAATATTTTATTTATTACGGCCTTCTAGATTCTTATTCTTGTATGGTTATTTTTTGGTTTGGCTCTGTCCTCCTCGCCAACTAGCAGGTGAAGAGCTGAATGCTCTGCCATCAGGACGACTCTTAATTGTTGAAATTGACAGCGCCCTAGCTTTTTCTTTCGCAGTCGGGGTACGCCCTCTCCCTCCTCTTGCGGAAAGATTCTTTGCAACACGAGACTCCTTACTGCCCAGTTTCGCTTTCCCAGACACCCGACTTAATCCGATAGCCTTATCTGCGTTCCCACCTGTTATGCCAGGAGTAACAGAAAGCCCACTTCTCAAATCACGTACGGTTCCACCACCTATTCGCGAACGGACTCCCCTTTGCGATCCAGATCTTTTAGGACCTAAACTGCGAGAAGCTGAACCTTTGGGAGTAATTCCTATCGGCTGTAATGTAATCGTATCAACACGAGCGGAAACGACAATAGATTCCGGCATTGCTCCCAGTTCACGGGTAATTTCAGTAACCCCCATTTTCTGAGCGCGCATTGAAGCAATTGTGGCCTGCTTGACACCTGTTAATTTCGCAAGGGTCTCATCTGCATTTTTCTGTACAGTACTCAGCTTGCCGCGAACGACGGCAAGACGCTCAGTTGCAGCGGCAAGCAACTCAGGTTTTTCTACCTTCTGTAACTGGACAATTTCCTTAAGTACGTTACGGACTTCTTTTTTTCCTGCCTTGATTTCATTTTCTATCTTAGCCACCTCAATAGCCGATTGTGCCGCTTCAGAAGCCACAACATCCCTTACTTCTGTCTCTGCAGCGTCCACTTCCTCTGGAGTAGAAAAGTAAGAAACATCATCATTGAGATCTACGGCATAAGAATTTCCTGCCCTAAATATCAATACGCTAAAAACGAAAAGAAGAAGGCATAGAGAACTAGTCATTACACTCTTCATTATGACTCCTCCTTTTTCAAAACAGTTATAAAACGGATAGAATCATTGAGCTTGTATGTCCGCTCGCCACGCCGAATCTCCTCTGCAACACCGAACCAACTTAATGGCAACCTGCCGGCCTCAATACTCGGATATGCATTGAGGATATAATTACGAATATGTTTAGCCCTTGCTTTGGCTAGTTCGGAATTTCCTTCACAGTAAGCGACAATGTGGAACGCATTTTTTTTGTCTGACTCCATAATCGCAGCCAAAACTCTAAGTGACAAACTACTTTCAAGATTTGACTTAACTGTTCCAGATTTAAAATGAATAGATCTTAAAGTAACATTACGCTTTCCCAGAATAAAATTTCGGTAAGAAAATCACCAAGAATATTCAGTTGCGCGGTTCCATATACAGCAAGACTTCCATCTGGATAATATTCCAAAAATTTTTTCCATTGCTTTACAGCCTGTTCCCTTGCGCCCTGTCTGGTTAGGATTTCAGCCCGGTTATACAATGCCTGTGGATTATATTTATCCTTCAGGATAACTTTATCATAGAGACTAAGTGCCTGATCAAGTCTACCTTCATCAAGATAACTATGGGCCAGATAAAGATTCGCTGAGATATTATCCTCATCTATAGAAAGAGCCTGCTTGTAATTTGCCTGCTCCTCATCAAAATCATCCAAGGCCCAACAGGCTACACCGACCCAGAAACGGTAATCAGAATTATCTGGATCAAGTTTTGCGGCTTTCTGCAACAGCTCGGAAGCCTTTTCAGGTTCCTCAAGAGCAAGATAATAGCGTCCCAAATAATATGCAGCGGCAGCATCTTCGGGGTCTTCACCGAATTCTTCGCTAAAAACCCTGATTCCGTCCTCAAACTCACCATGATTTAGATAGTATGGCCCGGCGAATTGAGCACACCCTGGTACAAGCATGATCCCAAAGAGAAGCCCCAGTATTAAAATAAATCGCAATTAAACCTCCAAAAACCGTATTAGCAGACTCCCCAGAGTCACTTCTAATAATAACAGAAAAATAACAACTCTTGGCGGAACTATATGATTCTTAACAAATGAATCTGCTTCAGATCATAAAAAAGCCTCCGATAACTTTTCAGCTATCGGAGGCTTATAATTGGTTCATTTTCTACTTGTTATTACCTTTGCCATTTCCACCCTTATTACCCTTGCCGGAGCTCTTGCCCTTGGAACTGCTTGAAGCGGCATTGGAATTAGAGGTACTTGCACCAACTCCACCATCCACGCTGCTACCGGAATTACCACGTCCACCGGAAGACTTACTGTTCGAGGCGGACTCAGAGCCTTTGCCGCCACTCTGAGCCTTGCTGGAAGCACGACTAAGGCCTACAGACTTATCACCCTGCCCACCAGAGACTCCGGGAGTCTTGGAGACACCGGTCTTGGTGTTCCTCGAAGTAGCAACTTCAGACTTCTTGCTCTGACCGTAATTCTTGGCGGTTGCAGCAGTTCCGGTTGCGGTAGTACGTTCCTGAACCTGCTTCTGATGCCCCAATCCGAGAGTGCTGGGATGTACGCCAAGTTCTTGGGCAATTTCACCCCATCCCATGCCTTGTTCACGCATGGAAGCAATGGCACCGGTATCGATTGAAGCGGCAGCTGCAAGCGTTTCGTCAGCAGTAGTCTGAGCAGACTCAAGACCGCTTTGTGCGGTGGCAAGGTCAGCTGCGGCTGCATCACGTTCAGCTTCAGCTGCTGTCAGGCCGGATTCTGCTTCAGCTTTAGCTGTTTCTGCCGTGGCCAATTCAGTTTGGGCTTCAGTAAGTTCAGCCTGAGCAGTTGCCAGTGCCTCATCATCCTCAGCCTCAGTGGCTGCGGTTACAGCTTCAGTGGCTGCGGCGACAGCATCAGTAGCTGCGGCGACGTCCGCCTCAGCGGTTTCAACCGCAGTATTAAGACTGTCCACAGAAGTCTGGGCGGTCTCCACTGCGGAGGTTGCGGCATCCACATCTTCCTGTGCTGCACTCACGCCAGCCTCAGCCTCAGCAATTGCTTCGCCGAACTCTTCGGCCTTGGCTTCAGCATCCGCCGCTGCAAGGGCTTCAGCTTTAGCTGCCTGAGCAGGATTATCAAACGCCGGAGCATCGGCCTCATCTTCAGTAGGTTCGCCAGTATCAGCCGGGTCGGTTGTTTCCGTGGTTTCAGTCGCCTCGGTTGTCTCTCCGGTCTGGGTATCCTGAGCGAGCAAGGGCTGAACCGAAAACATTACACTCAGGACCAGAATCGCAACCAGCCATAAGATTTTTCCAAACATAGTTTTCATAAACTCCTCCCTCCCCTAGTTGACTACAGTTATAAACTGTATGGATTCATCCAGCTTGAAAGTCCTGCCACCCCTTTCCACCTCTTCAGCGGTTCCGAACCAGCTTAAAGGCATTCTTGCAGGGTCAAAATCAGGATGTCCGCTCAGTATATAATCACGGACTCCCTTGGCGCGGTCCTTTGCCAGTTTCACATCCCCATCCACATACGCCACAATGTAAAAGCGGAGATTCTTATTCTCCTCCATCATTGCGGCAATCACATGCAGAGAACTTTTGCTTTCCAGATCAGAATCAGCTTTTCCGGGTTTATATTTAATGCTGCGCAAAGTTAAATTGCGGGTCCCGAAAATGAAATTGCGATAGCTAAAGTCGCCAAGCAGATTCAGTTTTTCAGTACCACTCATGGCCAGAGTCCCATCCGGGTAGTACTCAAGAAAATTCTTCCAAGCTTTGACAGCTTCATCTTTCTTACCCTGCCTTCCCAATATGTCGGCACGGTTGTAGAGAGCTTCAGGATTGTATTTATCCAGTTTGATGACCTTGTCATAAAGGATAAGAGCTTCAATGAGCTTTCCTTCTTCAAGGTAGCTGTGGGCGAGATAGAGATTGGCAGAAATATGATCAGGATCAAGTTTAAGGACACTACGGTAAGCAGCCCTTTCCTTGCTGTATTGCTTCAAGGCCCAATAGTTAACACCGGACCAGAATAGGTAATCAACATTATCAGATTCAATGCTGACCGCTTTTGAAAAATAAGGAAGAGCTTCCTTCGGCTTTTTCAAGGCCATGTAGTAACGACCTAGATAGTACGCATAATCGGCATCGTCAGGACTTTCTTGCAGCCTTTCGCTGAATACCTTGATTCCTTCCTTATACTTGTGGTTCTTCAGATAATATGGACCTGAAAATTTCGCACATCCAGCCGCAACAAAAACTGCAAAAACCACAAAGAACAAAAGCAAACGTTTCACAACGACCTCCATAAGTTGGAGTTTGTGTCCGCCCCCTAAAAAAATACCGCCTACTAGTAATATAATACTTGTAGGCGGCATTAGCCATTCTTTAGCTTTCTTTATTTTATAACAGGAAGATTCCAACCTGAATCAAACCGATAATGAAACCGAGAATACCACCGATAACTTCAATAAATTTAAACTCTTTCTTCATAATGGAAAAAAGGATGGACTCAAGCTGCTCCATGGAAAAGCATTCAACTTTATCCTGAACAATACATTTAAAATCAAGAGAACACTCAAGCTGAGAGGAGGTGGTTTCAATTAATTTAGGCAGCATGGAGTCAAGTTCCTGAGAAAGCATTCCCTTAACAGTCTTCATGGTTTCATCATTAAGAAACATGCCGACCATGGGATGCAGGGAAGTCAGTTTTTCCCGAAAAAATACATCCAGATATTCAAGCACAACATCTTTATGCTTATCGATAAATGCCGGATCGTGAATTACATTTTTGATGTCTGTATGGGAAATAAGTTCCCTTTCAATCATCTCACCGAGTCGCAAAGCCAATTCTTTCTGACGCTTGGGAAAAATCCCCTGAATAGTAAAGGGACCTACCTTAATAGGTTTATGCGGATGAAAAAGCATTTTCACCGCAAGGAAGTTTGTAAACCAGCCGATCAAAGCGCAGATTACGGGAGAAAGAAGAAGCTTCATTGTTATCATTATATTTTTTCCTGAATTATTTTTATATGTTCCTTAAAAAGAAGTGCGCGGACATATTTGTCTAATTTTGTACAAAGTGCAAGCAAATAAAAGGAACTTTTCACTTTACAAAAATAACACTTGATTAGTTAATAAATCAGTGTAAACTTCTCTGCCTAATAGGGTGGAGTAAAGTGAAGGGTGGTATTATATGAAAAATCTAAGCAGTTCCAGATCTATCTATTCTGAACTGGCAGAACTCAGGGACAAAAACACGACCCTGAGAAATTCATTGCTTTCCAAATGTCCTGACTGTGGTCAGTTCCGATTCCGCGATCTTTTTTCCAATGCGGCATCCGCCATTGTTATTCTGGACAAGAACGGCAAAATACTATTTGCCAACTCTGCTTTCACTGCAATAATGACCTTTACCCAAGAAGAAGCTATCGGTAACTCGCTGCATGAGCTACTTATATCCGAGCATGATACGGAAGGTAGAGAATATCTGCACAATCTTTTTTGCGGCCCGGCAGGCAAAGCCAATCTAAGCTTAAAAATCACCGATAAAAATGAAGAACCCCACTTCATCGATATGTCAGTGGCTAATATTGCCGCTTCCTGCGATACCCCTGAAAACTGTATCTGCATAATACAGGATGTTACTTCTGAGAAAGAAGCCGAGCATCACCGTGAAAAATTGATTGAAGAACTGATGGAAGTCAAAGAACTTCAGGAAGACAACGCTGCGCAGCTGGCTACTCTGCTCCATGAGCTGGATGAAAAGAATTATGCACTGGAACAGGAAATTACCGAAAGGAAAAAAGCGGAACAGAAGCTTAAGGAAAGTGAAGAACGCTTTAAAAACCTGAGCATCACCGACCAGCTGACCGGACTTTTCAACCGCCGCCATATGCTGGATGTTGCTGAAAAAGAAATTTTCAAAAGCCGCAACACAGGACACCCATTAAGCGTAATGCTTATGGATGTAGATGATTTCAAAATGTTCAACGATACGTACGGACATGCCGCCGGGGACGATATCCTTGAAGCCATCGGACTGATTATCAGAAATAATATACGCGGCAGGGACAAGGCCTTCCGCTATGGCGGAGAAGAATTTATGGTTATCCTTCCGGAAACAAACGGACTGGAAGCAATAAAAGTTGCTGAATCAATCCGCACCGCCCTGGCTGCTTTTGAATACCGGCCTGCAAATGAAGAGCCCGTATACAAAACCATAAGTATCGGCGTAGCGGAATTTTCCAATGACGAATCCTTGGAAAAAGTAATCAAGCGCGCTGATGACAATATGTACCGCTGCAAAATAAAAGGTAAGAACAGGGTCTATTTTTCCTGTGAATAACCTTTTGCTTTGTCAAAATGGTTTGTATGTACTGTTTCAGCAAGATCCTTTTCCAGCTCAATAAAAATATCACTTAATCCGGAGTTCATGGCCCTTACCAGAGCTGCCGGACCGGTTGATTCTACAACCACTTCCCGGCTGAAATCACGGGAATAAACAATAGGCATATCAGCACTATCGTTATTAAGCAGGATAAACTGCATATTGATGACCGCCTTTGCTTCCGGCCCTGAATAGTCACCATAAATGGAATTGACCACTCCTTCCAAAAGCAATTCTCCGGTGCCCATGCTATCCGGCCCCAGCACATTGGCGAATATCCCGGAATCGCCCATCCAGACCCGCAATTCCTGAGTGATCAATGCCGCAGGCGGAACGAAAAAAGAATTGTAATAATCCGCTTCAAAAGCATTCTCGTCGACCTTGTAAACAAGGTCACGATCCTCGTAGCGAGGGGAAATCTTAACCCGCCTGACAATCAGATTTTTTACTGCGTGAATCTTATTCTTCTGCTTGTCCGCCCGAACCACATCAAGAGTGTAGTACTTACGGTCGAGGCTGGGACGCTCCAGTTTTACACACCCCGCTAATCCGCACGCAAAAATAAAAACAGACAGGATCACAACCTTATATAACTCGGACCTGGAGATATTGGGCATTTTCATTATTTACTCTCCTGCTTAATTGGAGCTTTCTTCGGAGGATCTCCGAAAAGCACACCTGACGGATATTGTCTGGCCTCACTGCTAAGTTCACGCAGATTTTCCATAAGCCTGCGTACATTATCCAGAATGGCTTCAATATTACCCTGCTGCCCGGCCACAGTCATATTCACCCTTGAAAGAGTGGATTCAAACCGCACGGCCGCGCCTTTGATTCTATCAGACGCTTCACTTATATTATTTAATGTAGTTGAAAGATCAGCCAGAGTTTTTGTCCCTTTCGGACCGGCAAGATACTCTTCCATACCACCGGTCACATTTTTCGCACTTTCAGAAGCTTTGCGGATATCTTTCATAGCAGCCACAATATCACCGGAAGAACTTTCCATAACCTTGCGCAAGTTACGGGCCGCAGCAGCCACATCAGGCATGAGGCTGTCCACTTCCGGGTCAGCCAACAACTGATTTATACGGGCGATAAATTTTTCCGCCTCAAACAGGGTCCCGGTCAACCGTTTGCTGATTTCTCCGGTATCGGAATTTTTAAGAAATGTACTCATGCTCTGAGCCACTGAACGCACATCTTCAATTGCTTCAGAAATATTGGCCTTATTGATATCTTCCAATGTATCACTGATGGAGGCCACTGCACTTTCCACCTTGCTCATCATGGATGGAGCGGAAGGTACATAAATATATTTGGGCTTCCAAGTAATCTCAAGCGGAGGATTTTTTTCCGGGTCAACATAATCAATCTCAAGGAAAAGCTGACCGGTAAGTCCCAAGGAAACAGGCCGGGCGCGAAGTCCCCGGTTTACTTCCCTCTTAAGGGCGTGTACAAGCTCCTGCCCTTCTTTTGTCTTAAACATTTTATGATTCAAATCACCAAGAAGATAGACATAGCGCAAAGCACTCTGACTTAAATCCACATAATGGTCGGTAACAAAGCCGATCTGGCTGACCGTGCCGATTTTCACCCCACGGAATTTAATGGGGGACCCGACCTCAAGACCATTCACAGATTCGTTCAGATAGGTTTCCATCTTAACACTGTGCTCAAAAACTTTTCCGGCACCAAGGATCGCCAGCACCGATACAAACAGCAAAACGCCGATTATTATAAAAAGTCCCAGTCTGAATGGATTGGTTTTACGACTCATATATTCTCCGTAACCAAAGAGGATTCCCCGGCTTTTTCTCCAACTTCACGATGAAAAAATCTGCGCACCTGCGGATGTTCCGATTCTTCACTGAGAACACGGGGATCACCCTCGGCAATAATTCCACGGGTGTCCTTATCAAGCATGATCACCCGGTCTGCAATGGAAAAAATTGATTGCAACTCATGGGTTACAATCACAAATGTAACCCCCAGCGAACGGGACAAGCTGCGCACCAGTTCGTCAAGTTCGGCAGATGTGATGGGATCAAGCCCAGCGGAAGGCTCATCTAGAAAAAGAATCTTCGGATCAAGAGCCATAGCCCGTGCGATGGCTCCACGCTTAAGCATCCCCCCGGAAAGCTCAGACGGCATTTTGTCTGCGGAAGTCTCCAAACCGACCAAAGAAAGCTTCATGCGTGCAGTATAATCCATGGCCTCCCGAGGCATGGAAGTAAATTCTTCCAACGGTAAACGCACATTCTCAAGCAGGGTCATGGAACCGAACAAAGCACCCATCTGATACATGACCCCGATACGCTGCAAAATTTCCAGCCTTGTTTGCCCATAAGCGGAGCCGATGTCATCCCCGTCAATAAATATCTGTCCTGCTGCCGGGGGATACAGTCCGATCATATGCTTGAGCACGGTACTTTTTCCGCAACCGGAACCACCAAGAATAATGAAAATTTCGCCCTGCCGGACATCAAAAGAAACATCATCAATAATGACGGAATCACCATAGGCGCAGGTAAGATTCTGCACGTTTATTATATTGTCATTCGCGCGAACCAATTTAAATCCCCGTAAGGAAAAAGATTACCGCAAAAACCCCGTCAAACACCGCAATAAGAATGATCCCGCTGACCACCGCACTGGTGGTGGAATCACCCACCGCGCTGGCTCCGGATTTAGTCACCAGTCCGCGCTGGCAACCGATCCCGGCTACAAGAAAACTGAAGACTACCGCTTTAATCATGCCGCCGGAAAAATCCATCCACTGCACATTCTGGAAAACACGACCGGTATATGTACTCAGCGGATACCCCATGGAAAGCATGACCAATGCGCCGCCCACAAGGGACATGAAGTTAAAAAAAAGAGTCAGCAACGGAGTCATGCAAACTGTTGCCAGCACCCTGGGAAGAACCAGAAAACTGACCGGGTTAAGCCCCATGGTATTCAGGGCATCCAACTCTTCATTGACCTTCATGGTTCCGATCTCGGCGGCAAAAGCTGATCCGGTACGTCCGGCCAGCAGGATAGCGGTGACCATAGGACCCAGTTCACGAAACATGACCAGCCCGAGCATATTGGGCACAAAAATTTCAGCCCCGAAACGCATGAGAGATACGGCGGACTGGAAAGACATGATCAGGCCCATCAGAAAACCAATCAAAAGAATAATGGGCAGCCCGTCAGCCCCCACCTTTTCGCAGGTCAGCCAGAAATCGGGCCAGCGCAATTTATTCTTGCAGGTGGCGGTACTGAGGGCGGCAATGACGCAATTCCCGGTAAATTCAATCTGCTCACGCATGTCTGCGGCCACGGCCTGACCTGAAAGTCCAATGGAAGTGATCCAACCCCGTATTCCGCCCTTGCCTTTATCTTCTCCCTGCGGGGGAGCGGTTTTGTCCACATCGAACAGATCAAGAAAAGCGGCAAATTCCGGTCGCAAACCTGTGATGGAAAGGGCTAAGCCCCGATCCCGGCAGCCGGCTTTCATCATCATAAACAAAGAAGCACCGCCGCCGTCCAGATACTCGATTCCAGAGCATTCCACAGTGGAACAACCCGCCGCCACAGCGGAACGGGCCTGTTCCCACACTTGTCCGGCTCCCTCGGCATCCAGATGTCCGGACAGGATCATGCGCGAGTCTGATTTTTTAAGTAACACAGAACCTGAAACCATAATTATAATTCACTCTTTTTCAATTATATACCATGCTTTTAGCAGGTGGTAACCCGAAAGGGAAGCAAGAAGTGTGTAGCATATCAATGTTACCTATTTCCTTTCTCCTACTTTATCCATTACATGACTGCTGCGAGATATTATTTGTTGATGAAAAATGCACAATTCATCAGCAATCACAAACAAACACGCCCCGTGGAGGCATATCAATGACTACTAAACAACCACCAGCTAGAAGCTGGTGGGTTTGAGCTAGCGGACTGAAAGTCCAGCATAACACCGGCAGGCTAACGCAGCCGGTTAATTCTCAATGTCGAAACCATCGTTAGGATTGCGTTCAAAATGATGAGCCAAATATTC